>CAIUVX010000195.1 GCA_903902705.1 uncultured Methylococcales bacterium | reverse complement strand
TGTATGATCTTTCTATTGTCATCATAGCGTAACCATTGCTAAACTTTATGACAATTAGACTGTATACCTAAAGATAATATAATTTTTTGATGAGAAGCAACCCATCCTTCTTCTAATCTAGGCAAACCGTATTTGCCACTGACTTGATTCACCATCATCAATTATTCTGATAAATGAAACAACTTAGCTATCTTATTTTTTTATTGGGCTTAATTATTATTGGTTGGGAATACCCAATTCTCTACCCATTAAAATTATTGGTCGTATTTTTTCATGAATCCTCTCATGCCATAGCGACTTTATTAACAGGGGGAACAGTTAAAGAATTGGTGATTAATCAAGATCAAGGCGGTTATGTTATTTCTCAAGGTGGAAATAGATTTATTATTTTATCAGCAGGTTATATTGGCTCATTACTTTGGGGTGTTATTATTTATATGGCGAGTGTAAAAAGCCATTATGACAAAGCGATTATGGCTGTTTTAGGAATAAGTATACTCATCATCACCCTAGTCTTATCCAGAAGTATTTTTAGTTGGTTATTCGGTTTATTATCAGGTGGTGCAATGTTATTAATGGCTCGTTATTTAGCCGAAAAATATAATGATTTCGTGCTTAGATTAATTGGTTTAACTAGCATAATGTACGCACCATTAGATATTTATAGCGATACTATTTCACGCAGTTATTTACAATCAGATGCTTATTTATTAGCAGAATATACAGGGGGAACGACGCTACTATGGGGGAGTATTTGGATTATTATTAGCGTCGTGGTTATTTTTTATTGTTTAAAATGGGTATTGAATAAACCACTAATTGAATAGCTTTCCTGATATTTCAATAATTATCTGCTTGCAGGTAATTTGGCTTGGTCTTTGTAAGTATTTGCGACAGAACCTTAACCGATCACTGAATGATGGTCTGTAAAGCTCAAACTAACCTGACGGATCGCATAATCAGTATGTTCGGTGGTTTTCAATGTAATTCCGTGCATTAGGGCAATGCGTTCAACAATTTGCAGACCGAGTCCATTACTCATTGATATGTCGTGTTTATTATATGCCTGAAATAAATTCAGTTGATCGTTGTTATTCAATATCTTGTGACTATTTACGATGGATAGGGTCGGCGTATCATTATCCATATAAGAAATCAGAGACACTGAACCATTACCATATTTCAAACCGTTATCAACCAAATTGTAAAGCAATCGGGTTAATGCAACTTTTCTAAATCTAATGTTGGGCATAGGTGCCAAATTCAACCCTAATGAGAAGCCAGCACGCTGATATTTAGTATGCACCTCTGATAGAAGCTCATTAATATCACCTTCAATCCACTGTCCATTTTCTTCGAGATTAATATGAGCCAGCTCTATCGTTTGCTTCAAAATGGAAGTCATTTCTTCAATATCCTCTTTCATACCGTCTACAAATTCTGGTGAATCTGAATCAAGCATTTCCAAGGCTACTCGTAAACGGCTTAACGGTGTGCGTAAGTCATGAGAAATTTCCGCCAAGAAAACTTCGTGTTCTTTGATCATTCGATAAATATTTGCGTGCATTTTATTTAATGAATCAGCAAGCACGATAATTTCCGATAAACTCCCGCGTTCCAGAATTATTCTGTCAGCTTCAGGGTTATTCGCCATTTGTAAGGCATCATTGCCGAGTTTTAGCAGTGGTTGACTGATGCGCTTGGCAATCCACCACCCCATATAAATTGCCCCCAAAAAGATAATCAATAAAGCTGAGCTTATAAAAATCAGAAGAAAACGATTTCCGACGAATGGAACGCCTAAGGCAAAAGCGGGGGTTTCGTTTTTTTGTAGCCACAATATCGGAGAAGGATCGCGCTGATAGCTAATGACGATTTTTTTATTCAATAGCGTATTAACTGTTTTTGCCAACACTGGCAAGGAGGGTTGGTACAGTGGCATAGCAATCACCTCTTTCACAACAGTACCTGGCATAAATTTAATGCCAGCATTCCTATCAAGTGCTTCAATTACCTGCATCAACAGGACTGGATTGTCTTGACGCAAGACGATATCCACGGTGTTTAGTAAAGTAGCTATGCTGGTTCCCAACCGAATACCGACTAGCGTGCTGCCTTCAAGATAAAAAAAGACGATGACAATGAGTTGTATGCTAACCACAAATAACACAAACCGTCGCCAGATTTGACTAATAAAACTCTTTTGCCAGCAATTGCTCATGAATCTATCAGTTGAATTGAAGCATTAGTAAAAGCATAGCCCAAACATCGCACAGTACTGATATAACGCGGCTGTGTAGGATCATCTTCCAAACGTTTACGCAGACGTGAGATCAACATATCAATATTACGTTGATCAGGTGTTTGATCACCCTTACCATTGATCTGGCTCGCCAATTGGTTTCGGGATAATGGCTTACCTGGCGTGCTGGCTAGAAGCATTAATAAAGTAAATTCATCCGAACTTAGTGCGACGGGTTGACCATTGCATGACAATTGCCTAGTTTGTCCATCCAACAGGAAAGGACCAAATTTTAATTGGATGTTTTTGGCTTCATTCGCGTCAGAAATGACATCAGGCGTTCGACGAAGCACTGCTTTGATGCGTGCAAGCAGTTCTCGTGGATCAAAAGGCTTGGTCAGATAATCGTCGGCACCAAATTCCAAACCGATGATACGATCAACGGTTTCATTACACGCAGTAAGAATAATAATCGGCGTTGTATCCCCTTCAGCTCTCAGTCTTTGACAAATGGCTAAGCCACTTTCTCCTGGCATATTCACATCTAGCACTAAAAGATGGAAGTCGAAACGCTCGCGTAGTTTTTTCATTTCGACACTGTCTGCCGCAACAAGGGATTCAAAGCCTTGTTTTTCAAGGTAACTCGACACTAAATTTCGAAGACGAGCGTCGTCGTCAACAATCAGAATTCTTTGAGCCATAATTTGAAAAGTGATGCTCTAACCAGCTAATTACATTAGGTTCAAAGAATACCCCCCTAGTTGACGGTTTGCAATTTTTTTAACAAGATTTGTAACAGAGTGTAACAAAAGATGGAATTGTTACACTCTGTTACAAAAATAAATCATAATAACTTGCTATTTCTGTAGATTTTAAAAAATAATCATAGAGCTAACGCACAATAAAATGATAACGTTCGCGCTGAGCTGTGAGCTATAACCGTCAATAACATTGATTAAAAAACCGTTTGCTCTAGTTAAGTATCCGAAAAACTTAATCACGACAGAATGATGATAAACATTGAACCAATACCCTCTAAATGCTCGACTGCTAAGTGCTACGCGGTTGCGTTCGCTTTTTTTGTCATCGCACTGTTTGTGAGATTGAAAATCGCGCCAGTCGAAGCGGGTTTACCGTTTATGCTTTTTTACCCCATTATGGTTGTCACCTTCTATCTGTGTGGCATAGGTGCAGGCGTTTTTTTTTCGATTCTCAGTGTAATCACTGGATATTATCTATTTATCAAGCCTTTTGTCTCTTTTGAATCAAGCGTAATTACAGTCATCTCGTTTTTAATTGCAGCCGCTGTCATTGGGTTTATTATAAGCAAGATGCAACGCGCCTTAGCTTTGTTAAAGCAAAGCGAACACTATTATCAGAGCGTACTGGAAAATCAAACCGAAATCATCTGCCGTTTTAAAGCAGACAACACGTTGATCTATGTCAACGATGCGTTTTGTCGTTTGTTTGGTAAATCCCGCGAACAATTGATTGGGCATAAATGGAATCCTTTTGTCTATGCTGATGATGTACAAAGTGTCAGCGATAAACTGAACAGTCTGTCGGCGGCTAATCCTATTGTGATGATCGAAAACCGCTTCATTGCTGGCGATGGCTTAATACGCTGGGGACAATTCGTTAATCGGGCTTTCTATGATGAACAGGGCGAGTTATTAGAAATTCAAGCGGTTGGACGCGACATTACCCAACAGAAGTTAGCTGAAATCGCACTCACTGAGAGTGAAAAAGAGTTTCGCTTACTGGCTGAAGCGATGCCACAAATTGTCTGGATTACCCGTGCAGATGGCTGGAACATTTTTTACAATCAGCAATGGGTGGACTACACAGGCTTAACGCTGGAAGAATGCCACGGACAAAATTGGAGCAAACCTATTCACCCCGACGATCAGCAACGTGTGTGGGATGCTTGGCAGAACGCGGTTAATAATAATGACGTTTATTCGCTGGAATGTAGATTACGCCGCGCCGACGGCGTGTATCGCTGGTGGCTAATCCGTGGTGTACCCGTGCTGGATAATGAGGGCAAAATTTACAAATGGTTTGGCACTTGCACCGACATACACGACATGAAAATGGTTGAGAATGAACTAAGAATAGTCACCAATCGCTTCAATACAGCGATAACAGTCAATGAAATAGGGATATGGGACTTAGATTTACTCCAGAATACGGCGTGGCGTTCATTAAAACACGATCAAATTTTCGGCTATGAGTCACTGCAACCGCAGTGGAGTTTAACAGTAGCTTTACATCATGTGATACTTAAAGATCACAATCTCGTTATTTCAGCTTTTAAGGAAGCCAATCACACGGGTACATTATTATTCGAATGCCGAATTATTCAACAGGATCAATCTGTGCATTGGATTAATGCACGCGGGCGTACCTTTTATGATGAAAAGGCACAACCCATACAAATGATTGGGGTAGTTGAAGACATCACCGATCGCAAATTGATAGAACAAGAACGAATGTTAGCCGCTACTATTTTTGAAGCACAGGAAGGTATGTTTATTACCAATGCGGATAAATATATTTTACGAGTAAACACGGCGTTTACTCGCATTACTGGATACACGCTGCAAGAGGTGCAAAACAAAACGCCACATCTGTTCAGCTCAGGACGACATAATCAGGACTTTTATAGGGCGATATGGCAGCGCATCGATCGTGAGGGTGCTTGGGAAGGAGAAATCTGGAATAATCGCAAGAATGGTGAAATTTATCCTCAATATCTGGTTATCACGGCGGTTAAAAACTCAAAAGGCATTGTTACTAATTACGTTGCCACTTTCAACGATATGAGCTTGCTTAAATCCACAGAAGAAAAATTGCTGCACTCACTGGATAGGCAGAGGCAGCAGGAAAAAATGGCGGCTATGGGTGAGCTGGTGGGCGGCGTTGCCCATGAGATTAATAATCCGTTGATGGGGGTAATTAACTATATTGAGTATGCACATCAGTACACCGAAGAAGGTCGTCCGCGTGAAATTCTGGGTAAGGCGTTGAAAGAAGCCAATCGGATAGCCAGACTGGTAAACAAAATGCTGACTTTTGCGTACCAACCTTCTTCTGATGCGCCATTTTGTGACTTATTAAGTGCGCTAAACCATGTCTTATACTCAATCGAAGACGACCTTAAAAAAGCTGAAATCACCTTGCAAGTGGATGTGCCAGAAGACTTTCCGCAACTTAGGATTAATGCTGATTCCTTGGAGCAAATACTGCTCAACTTGCTGGTTAATGCGGTTTACGGTCTGAAAAATATCGCTAAACCACGCGAATTACAGATTATGGCGCGACAAATGGAGAATGACCGCATGGAGTTACTGATACGCGATAATGGCACTGGCGTACCGATCGAGATTCGACACAAGATTTTTGACCCATTTTTTACCACAAAACCCCTAGGCAAAGGGACAGGGCTAGGCTTAACAATGTCACTACAATTGGTAGAAGCAATCAATGGAAAACTGGAATTGGTCGAGTCCACACAGGGCGCGTGTTTTAAACTTAGTTTACCCATACTGCCGCATCCTTCAGTAAAAAGTAGCAAGATTATTTAGCGGTTATGTTAGACTAAAAAATACGATGATACGCTGGATGGATTCACCAATTTAATTTAAGCGGCACATCAAAACGCATATTGGAGAGAAGTTAAAGTGGCAAAACATATTTTAGTGATTGATGATGAAGAGTCTGTGCGTGATGCTTACTGTCTTGCATTGGATACGCGCTACATTGTAGAGGTGGTCTCAAATGGCTTGGATGGAATCAATTCGGTTAGGCTTAAACGTCCTGATATGATATTCCTAGATTTTAAAATGCCAGGGATTAGCGGCGTGGAAACGCTTAAACGCTTGCAAAAAATAGATCCAACTGTTCCTGTTTTTATAATCACCGCTTTTATCAAAGAACACCTCGATGAACTCGTTAAGGCGCGAAACGAAGGGTGTGTTTTTGACATAGCAGCCAAACCCCTCAATTCCTACATGATACGTCAGTTTGTCATGGCAAAGCTGGAATCGCCGACGAATATTTTGTGCTGACGCTTTATATTGCCAACCATAATCAGCATTAATGATGGGTTTTGGCTACCGCCTCTACCCATTCTACGAACTACGAACTTTGAAGTTTTTAAAACTTCGCAGATCTTATTGTTGATTAAAGCGACTTACGCACCATCACGCTACGCCCTTTAATCTTGCCATTTTTTAAACACGCTAAGGCTTTATCAACGCTGTCACGCGCTACCGCTACATAAGCATGAGCATCAAAAATATCAATTTTGCCGACTTCACTACCTGCAATACCGCCTTCACCTGTCAACGCGCCCAATATATCACCTGCACGAATTTTATTTCTGCGCCCGTCATCCAGCCATAAAGTCACCATAGGTGGCTGAAAACGCTCTTCATAACTAAGTTGGAATGGGGCTACTTCATCCCAGACGCTGGTAGAATTTTGATAATCTTCAATGGCTTTGACACGCGGCAATTCAGCTTCGATGCACAAACTCAACGCCAGCCCATTTTTACCTGCACGACCTGTACGTCCAATACGATGCACATAAATTTCTGCATCCCACGGTAGTTCGTAATTAATCACCGCTTGCAAATCATTAATATCCAAACCACGCGCCGCCACATCTGTGGCAACTAACACTGAGCAACTTTTATTAGCGAATTTAACTAATACTTGATCGCGGTGTTTTTGTTCTAAATCGCCGTGTAAAGCTTGCACAGAAAAGCCGCTGTTTTCCAACGCACTCGCCACATCATGACAATCACGTTTGGTATTACAAAAAACCACCGTTGATTCAGGGCGATGATAGGCTAATAAATAACCTAGCGCGTTCAGTCTATGCGATTTAGTGGTGGTATAAAAGCGTTGTTCGATGCCACTGTCATGATGACTGTGTTCAATGCTGATAGTCATCGGCTTGAATTGAAACTCCTGACTCATGGCGCGTATTGGGTCTGAATAAGTCGCGGAAAACAACAGCGTTTGTCTATGCGTCGGTGTGTAAGAAATCACATCTTTAACGGCTTCTTCAAAGCCCATATCCAGCATACGGTCGGCTTCATCCAACACCAACATTTTAAGATTGCTCAAACGCAAACTGCGTTTACGCAAATGTTCTTGTAAACGACCAGGTGTACCCACCACGATATGCACGCCGTGTTCTAATGAACCTAATTGCGGGCCAAACGGCACACCGCCACACAAAGATAAGACTTTAATATTTTGGGTAAAACGCGCCAGTCGGCGAATTTCTTTGCAGACTTGATCCGCTAGTTCGCGAGTCGGACAAACCACTAAGGCTTGGACTCTAAAGCTACTAATATCTAAACGCGATAATAAGCCGATGCCAAAGGCGGCAGTTTTGCCACTGCCTGTTTTCGCTTGGGCAATCACATCTTTGCCTTCGAGAATATGCGGGAGACTTTCGGCTTGAATCGGTGTCATCTCGGTGTAACCCAAGGATTCAATGTTTTCAAGCAGGGCGGGTTTTAACGGTAAAACGGAAAATTTAACGGAGGGCATTCAAAGACTCTTTAAAAATCAACACGAATACTAGCGCAGTGCCAGCATTGCAATGGGCAATGATAACAGAATAACGTCAATTCGTTATTTGCTGCTTAGTTTGTTGGCACAAAATACCTGTTTGTCATTCGTCTAAAGCGAGGCGGTACTGCTAGTATTCAGTTTATAGTACAATTCAACATTGAAATACAGATTGTAAAGAACACAAGCCTCCATTACCCGATAATTTATTCTTTGCTGACCTGTAAAAATGATTACTTTCTTAAATACTTACTGCTGGAGAACCAAGAATGAAAACGATGGACGATAGAGATGGCGTTATTTGGATGGATGGGCTATGGGTTGAATGGCGCGAGGCGAAAGTCCATGTACTTACTCATACGCTACATTATGGCATGGGTGTTTTTGAAGGGATTCGCGCCTATCAAACCGAACAAGGTACCGCTATTTTTAGGCTTCAAGATCATACCGACCGTTTGTTTCGCTCAGCGCAAATTATGAACATTAAAATTCCTTTTACCAAGGATGAATTGAATGCCGCACATAAAGGCGCGATTTCAGAAAATGGTCTGAGCAGTGCCTATATTCGTAGTATGTGTTTTTATGGTTCAGAGGGCATGGGGCTACGCGCTGATAATTTAAAAGTTCACGTCATGGTTGCCGCATGGCCGTGGGGGGCGTATTTAGGTCAAGAAAGTATCGAAAAAGGCATTCGTATTCGTACCTCTTCTTATACTCGCAGTGCCGTCAATAGTACCATGTGCAAAGCCAAAGCTAACGGTAACTACATCAATTCCATGCTGGCATTACAAGAAGCTCTTGCTAATGGCTACGATGAAGCCCTTATGTTAGACCAACAAGGTTTTGTTGCCGAAGGCAGTGCCGAAAATTTCTTCATCGTCCGCAACGGTAAAATTTACACCCCAGAAACCACCTCGGCATTAGAAGGTATTACCCGTGATACTGTCATCACCATTGCCAGAGAACAAGGCTTTGAAGTGATTGAAAAACGCATTACCCGCGATGATGTTTATGTTGCCGATGAAGCGTTTTTCACAGGTTCAGCGGCAGAAGTCACACCCATCAGAGAATTAGATGGTCGCGTGATTGGTTGTGGTAGTCGTGGCGTTATCACTGAAAAATTACAATCTTTGTATTTTGATTACGTCTATGGTCGCAGAGACGATCATGCTGATTGGTTGACTTACGTTAGTTAATAATCAAACCCCATCACTCGTTCTCATGTAGCGTGAGAACGAAATAGTCTTTAACGTGAGAAAAACAGTATGAGTTATGTCATCACCCTAACTACCCTCGACGGTAAGCAAATCGACTTTACTTGTAAGTCGGAACAAACGCTTCAAGATGCTGCGGAAGCGGCTGGGTTTTTTCTGCCTGCCGTCTGTAAAGCAGGTAGTTGCGGCACTTGCTTGGGTCGTTGTACCCAAGGCGATTACCATTTGGATAATTACAACCCGTCTTTATTATCTGAAAATGCACGCGAACACGGCGACGTATTATTGTGTTGTACTCATCCAGACAGCGATTTACAACTTACTGCCCCTTATAAAGCCTCGCAAATTCGAAGCGGTAAAGACACACCTCGCACCGCTGAAATTGTCAGCATAGAATTAATAGCTGAACGCACCATGCGTTTAGTTTTGCAATTATTGCCCGACCAACAACGTGGTGTCACATTTGAATTTGAATCAGGTCAATTTGTAGAATTGGACGTGTTTGAGTTGAATCTAAAACGCGCTTACTCAATGAGTAATACCCCGAATTTGGAAGGTAGATTAGAATTTTTAATTCGCCTGCAACCACAAGGAAAATTTTCAACTTATTTACAGCACACGGCACAAATTGGTTACCGCTTAAAAGTATCAGCGGCATCTGGTAATTTCGGCGTGCAAGAACAAAGTTTAAGTCCGCGTTGTTTTGTTGCTGGCGGCACAGGATTAGCTCCGTTTTTATCCATCTTACAACGCATGGTAGACAGGGGCGAAGACCATCCCACCCAGTTATTTTTAGGCGTAAATAATGAGCAGGAAATATTCTGTCAGCAAGAATTAGCGACCTTAAAACAAGCCATTCCACACCTTCAAGTTGAAATTTGTGTATGGCAACCATCTGACACTTGGACAGGTTTTCGCGGCACACCTGTCGATGCGTTACGCGCTTATTTAGCAAGCATTGAACTATTACCCGATGTTTTTTTATGTGGCCCACCATTATTAGTAGAAGCCGCAACCCAAGTAGCAATAGACGCAGGTGTTAATTCAGAACGAATTTTTTGTGAACGCTTTGCTTGATAATGCACCAATTTGTAGGTTGGGTTGAGGTACGAAACCCAACCCAACATTAATGTGAGTTATGTTGGGTTTCGCTATCGCTCTACCCAACCTACGCACTGCACAGAGTAACACAATAGGACGCAACCACTACACCATCTGTGAAACCCAAGCTCCGTATTTTTTAACTTGTACGGAACCGATATTCAGCCGCCCGCAAACTACAATAGTTTGTACTTATTGAGCAACTATTATCATCATGATAACTATTAAGCAGCTAATCGGTTTTGTTCGTACCGACCCCGTTAATTTAACTATCAAAGCCAAATTACTGGCAGTCGTGGCGAGTTTTACCGCCATTCTTATCGTTGCGTGGCTTACACAAACTTTCAGTTTTCATGCCGCCGCTCCCCTTATGGTTGCTTCAATGGGTGCTTCTGCGGTGTTGTTATTCATACTCCCTAACAGCCCATTGTCACAACCGTGGTCACTGGTAGGTGGACAATTGCTATCCGCTACTGTAGGTGTGCTGTGCGCTCAATTAATTTCTGATATAGCTTGGGCATCAGCGAGTGCTACGGGGATCAGTATTTTGGTTATGTTATTATTTCGTTGCTTACATCCACCTGCTGCTGCTACCGCATTAACACCCATCTTGGTAGGTACACCTATTATTTCACTTGGTTACAGTTTTGTACTATTCCCCGTAGGACTTAATGTACTGGTGATACTGTGCATGGCTATTATTTTAAATCGCTGGCTATTAGACAATCACTATCCCATCATGCCGTCTTGTGATACCAAAGGCAGAGCGAACAGTGAACCAGAACAGTTAATGGGTATTTCTGACACCGATTTAAAACAAGCGTTGAAAAATATGGACACGTTTATGGATGTGTCGCTAGAAGATTTGAGCAAATTATTAACTGACGCGGAAAAAAATAGTTTCAAACGTTTTAAAGGTAATATCACTTGCGCGGATATTATGGTGCGTAACGTATTGACGGTTGAGTATGGTACTGAAGTGGAGGAAGCGTGGAAAATTATGCTTAAAGATCGACTAAAAGCCATGCCCGTGCTGGATAGAAGCCATCGAGTCATTGGTATTATCACTTGGGCAGATTTTTTAAAGTTTATAGATTTGAATGCTCATCAAAGCGTCCAAGCATCGTTACGCGCTTTTATTCGCCGCACCCCTAATATTTCCACCAATAAACCCGAATCCGTTGGGCATATCATGACAGCACCTGTAACGACTTTGCTAGACACTGCCCATATTGTTGAGCTAATTCCGTTAATGTCCCATAAAGGCATACGCCAAATTCCAATCGTTAATGACGAAAATCGTTTAGTTGGTATGGTGTATCAAGCTCAGTTGTGTGCTGCACTTTATGATGAACAGCTTGCTACGATTATTAAAAATCAAAGCGTTTCACTCATTCCCTCGCAGTGCTAACACCAAGGTAAAGCCCATCATGAAAATTGCTATCGTTAAACTCTCTGCCTTAGGTGACATTATTCATGCAATGGTTGCCTTGCAGTTCATCAAAGCCCAGTATCCAGACGCGCAAATCGATTGGTTAGTTGAACAAGGTTTTGCCGAGGTGTTACGGCATAACCCTGATATTACTAACTTACTCACCGTCAATTTAAAAACTTTAAAAACCAATAAAGCGGCTCTGTTTCAGCAAATCCAGCAAGTGCGTGATTACGCAAAAAATCACTACGATTTAGTGATTGATGCTCAAGGGCTGATTAAATCGGCGATTACTGCCAAATTATTGGGCAAAAAAACCGCAGGATTTGATAAAAATTCAGTCCGTGAAACAGCCGCCGCATGGTTTTATGATGTCAAAGTTGCGTGTGCATACCATTCCAATACCATTGATAGAAATGCTTTCGTGCTGTCGAATCCCTTAGGTTTTGCTATTACATCTGAGCAAATTCTCAATAAACAGCCGTTTTTATTTTTTCAAAATGAAGACCCAATTATCTACGACTATTTGAGTAACGATAAAGCCAATATTGTGTTCGTTATCAGCTCAACGTGGGAAAGCCGTAATTATCCATCTGAAAAATTTATCAAAATCGCCGAAGCCTTGCAGCAAAATTGTTTAGTCGTCTGGGGTAATGAGGCAGAAAAGCAAAAAGCGGAACTGATGGCAAGCCAATCTGAGTTTATTAAAGTCATGCCCAAACTGGATTTAAACAGCTTAAAAGCCTTAATTGCTCATGCAGATTTATTGATAGGTAATGACACTGGCCCGACGCATATTGCGTGGGGTTTAAATCGCCCGTCTATTACGATTTTTGGTCCTACGCCTGTCAGTCGGGTTTATCAAACGGCTATTAATAAAGTGATTAAATCGGCTTCTATCGTCAATCCGTATAAATTGAATAAGCAGGATTTTTCCATTCGAGATATTGATGAAAATGAGATTATTGCGCTGGCTGGAGAGCTTTTATCAGGAGTCCAATAGCTTTAGAGACTGTGAAAGTATTCAGTTACAGCGACCAAATGGCTAAAAATACCGTCATTCCAGCATGGATGCTGGAATCCAGTCACAGGGAGAGCGTAGCGAGGGTTTTGAAACTGGGTACTGCACAATAATTATTTATAATCATGCAGTTACCATCCGTGGCACTGGATTCTGGCATCCCTGCCAGAATGACGGGTTTGATTGTACAGTATCTAAAAATGAATATTTTGCTTGGAGTGATTAATACTTTCACAGTCTCTTTAGCTATTGGAGATGTAAAACAGCTAAAGCTGTTTTACATCTCATTGAACAAGAGATTTTTGAGCAAACACGCCACTGCCACCGCAGGAGCGCAATCCGCTGTGGATAACTCAGATTCTGCTGAAACTTCTGGACAACACGCGGAAAAGTCTACACAGCTACGCCCCAATAATTCAGCCAATTCACGCACTAAAAAACGCCCAATACCTGCGCCTATCAATGGTGCGTCAGTCGGAAAATCGTCATGTAAACTAAGCTGAACCTGACAAGCCCGCAGAATTTTAGTCACTTGCTGAATGCGCAAATTGCCTGCAAAATCCTGCCACCGTGCCAATTCTTCAGGACAAAAATCACAGCCTATCATGCGTGATAAGCGTCTTGCACTTGCTAACACGGTTTTTTCCGCACCATCAGCGGTGTCGGTTTGATCGTGGGCTTCATTCAATTCACCTGTGACTCGATATACATCTGCCATCGTGGCAAAATATTCTGCCATTAAGCCGATGTCTTGACCGTTATCAACCGACGTTTGAGCGACTGCCATTACGGCGGTGCGCACCACACCTGTATAAACCAGTTCTTGTGAGATTAACCGCTGATAATCGGTATAAGCATCCGTTACCACTCGCCCATTATGCAGTAATAAAATATCAGTGGTGGTGCTGCCTATATCAACAAACAAACCACTGCCAAACTGTTGCGCAGCAAGCGTTGCACTGGCTAACCAATTTGCTGAGGCTATCGCTGTATAATGTTTATTTTCAACCTGTAACGTGGGTAAAAACCCCACCTTACCCGCAAAAATAAACACCTCGTTATTTCCTAATAACGCGCTCATAGTGGCAATAATTTGTTCAACGCCATCATCCCGATTGGCAAATAAATCGACCAATTCACCTGTCATGGTAATCGCATGACGACACTGTTCAGGCGGCAAATCTTGCATTATTTCTGTAACGGCTAAGCACAACTGATCTAAGCCTTTCCATAATGGGCAAGGCTGTTGATACACTTTAACACCCTGCCCTTGATTATTTAACAACGCGGCTTTAACGTGCGCCCCGCCTATGTCCCAACCGATAATATGATGCTGCATAATGATTACGTTTAGTTAAATATGAAGGGCTTGGTTTTTAAAAATAGAATATTGCTTCGCATAGTATTAAATTACGGTTTCGATATTAATCTTCATCTGGAATCTGCCTGCGCAATTCTTCTGATAACAACATTTGCCCACCCGTAATTACTAGCTCTTCATCAGGCTGTAGTCCTTCGCTAATAAAATAGCCGTCATTGCTGAGCGTGTATCGTGCTATCGCACGGCGGCTAAAGGCATCATCATCGGTTTTAACATACACAAATGCTTGATCCATTGCCCAAAGTAATGCGGATTTTGGAATCATCACGCCCAATGTTTGGCTATCAGGTTCAGCTATCCACGCAGTGATATTCATGCCGATACTGATGTTTTTGGCGGGAGTCTGAAAAAAATAACTGATGCCTTGCGTACCTGTATCCGTTTGCGGCGCGACGGCAATTAATTGTGCTTGCTGGGCTTTGCCACGATTCCCCGCTGGATCAATAGAGATAGTTTTTGGATTATCGACTAGCTGTTGGTTACTGTGCAGGGTGACTTTTAGCAGTTTTTGTTGACCCGATAATAAAGCATTGAGCTTATCGGTATTGGTAGCTAACACCCATTCACTAAGGTTTTTACCCCATGTTAGTGCTGCGTCTTCTTTGATGACTTGATCTTGAAAATGGGTAGCTTCAAGCTGTGCTTTATTGATTTGCCATTGCGTTTGCTGATCTTCTAGGCTACGTTTTGCAGTAATGCCTTCGCCATATAAAGTTTGTTGGCGTTTGATATTCTGCTCAGCTTGTTTAAATTTAGCACTGGCAGCATTACGTTCGGTTAAGGCGAGCAAATAACGATGTCGTAATTCGACTAATGGTTGAATTGCCAGCACTTTGCCATAAGCAGTAAATTCGGCATGATAAGTGGCAGATTTCAGAGGGATGGTTTTCAAGCCTGATTGTTGCTGAGCTTTAGCGTCCAAGTGAATAACAGTCTGTCCGTCCACACGTTGGACTTTTTGGCTAGGCGGTTTTTTGTCGTCGTCATCGTCCGCTACAGCAACGGCGATTGAAAAAATGGCACAGAGTAAAAAACAGGTTTTTAATAGACTATTCATAAGGATAGTAGAGACGTGCTTTAGCACGTCTCTCTATGAATTTAAACGGCTTTGTGATTAGCTATTAAATTAGGCAGCGTATTAACCAATTTAATAATAACTAAACCCAATACTCCATAACACAATGCAGAACCTGTATAAGGCGGGTAATATTGCATCACACCATCCACATATTGCGCCCATAACAACTCAGCAGGGCGACCAGACAACAGATAAAAACTGGTGTTGGAAATGAAAAATGCAATGGATGTTGCCAATGCCATCACCGCGATAGACAAGCCCATATCATTAACCGTCAGCGTTTTAAATTTAACGCAATAACTTCCTGCAAACCATAGAACCGCATAAGTGGGGATTAAAAACAGATACGCACCTGAAACACAAAATGCACTGACGCTAAACTGAGTAATGGCGACATAATCAATCAGTGCAGCTTCCAGCAATAATAAACACAGCAGCCACCACCGCCGTGCAAAGCCTAAACCTGCGAAGAAAAATACTGCCAGCGACGCGTCGGGTAAGGAAAACGCATCACCAAAATGATGAAAGCGTGTTAATGCCATCAGCGCAATTAATGGCAAGGTTAAAGTTTGCGCGTGTAACCATTGTTTTGTATTCATGAGGAACGCTCCAAAAAGAGTTAGTAGTTGTAATGAATGGAAACAAAAAAGTTTCTTCCCGCTGTATTATAAGTGTTAACGGTTTCATATCTATGATCCAGTGCATTATTGAGCTTAGCACTGAGCTGCCAGTTTTTGTTCAGGTGATAGGCAGTACGAAAATCCACCGTCACATAACCGCCCACTTTGGTGTTATTGGCAATATCATCATAACGGTAGCTTTGTGCCATGACGTAACTACCAACATCAATCGCACCAAAACTTTTCGATAAATCAAAGGATAAGGTTTGATCGGCACGGCGTGGCAAACGTTGATTGCTAACACGGTTTTTTGGATCTAATAAATTCATGTTCAATTTACCATTCCAGCCCAGTATTTGTGTCCCTATTTCCGCTTCTAACCCATTAATTTGTGCCTTGTTAATGTTTTCTGAGGTAGATTGAAAGGTTTTTGGGTTAGTTACTATCGCGATTAAGTTATCAATATCGGTATGATAGGCGCGTAATTCCCATTGTAGCCAATCATGAACACCTGCTAAACCCGCTTCCACGGATTTAGATTGTTCAGCTTTTAGATTGGAATTGCCAAAATTGGGAAAATAAAGCTGATTAAATGACGGTGCTTTAAAGGCATTACCAAAATTCGCAAACGTGCTAACACTGTTATTAGCTTTGCCATAATGCCAATTATCACGCCAACCGATGCTCCCTGTGACGATATTACCAAAGGCTTGATTGTTATCCCAGCGAACCGAAGCATTTAAAAAATGGTTGTCCCAAAAACGGCTATGCAATTCGGTAAACACACCGACATCATAACGGGAGTTTTCATTAAATTTGGTGTCACTGCTCACCTGATCCAATCGATAATCTGAACCTATTAACAATTGATGTGCATCCGTTAGTTGCAACTGATTTAACCAACTGGCATTCCAGCGTGTACTATTAAAACTGGATGCAAACGCACCTGTATTGGGTGCAAAGCTATCTTGCCAATCGAGACTTTGCCCTAAACGTACCGTTGAACGCCAGTTATCGACAATATCAGTACTCAACGTTGTACCAGCGACTTGTTCGATAAAATCGGTTTTATTCTGGAAACTACCATCATATCTATTATTACCTTGAGCGCGGGTAAAAAAGGCTTCGATGTCAGTATTGTGGGTATCAAAATGATGCCCAACTCGTGCATTGACTGCTGTGTTGTTATAACCATCGTGATCTGGTTGATTAACACCGAAAGGACCTGGCGTGGGTCGCTGTGCATTAAAACCTTGGGAGGTAAGGCTGGATGTTCCGACGTTATACCAAGTATTGTCCACTTTACCACTGACATTACCCGCTATTCGATAAGTATTATATGAGCCGCCGCCTGTTTCTAATGTAACGTTCGGCTTGTTGCTTGGTTGGTCTTTTCCGCCTTTGCGAGTAAAAACTTGAATAACCCCACCAATCGCTTCTGAACCGTATAAACTCGAATTAGGACCACGGGTAATTTCCACACGCTCCACTTGATCCAATGGGATATATTCAAACGGCGATGTGCCAGCGGTTACTGAACCCACTTTAATACCATCAACCAACACCAACACATGATCAGAGTTAGTACCTCGCATAAATACACTGGAAATTTTTCCGTAGCCTCCTGTTTGCGTGACATCAACACCTGTACTGCCGCGTAATAATTCGGGCAAGGTTCTCACTTGTAAACGTTCAATGTCTTTGCGCGTGTATACCGTTGATGCCGTGGCTAATTGATTTTTAGGGGTTTCAGAGCGTGTGGCAGTCACGACGATGTCAGATAATGCCGATGTAGGGTCTGAGGTGTCTTGTGAAAAGGCGGGGGTAGTAAAACCCGCAAGCAATAAGGAACTGGCGATAATTTTTTGCATGATTGATTGTCTTCTGCGCCGTCCGCGCATGAGAGTAAATAAAAGACAACGAAGGACAAGAAATACGAAAGCGGACAAACAATAATAGCGGTCTCAATCGATAGCACAGCCCTCCGCTGTCCCGAATTATACTTTTAGGCAGGTCTCCGGGCTGTTAAGTGGCTATGAACCTGAATCATCACCTTCCCATGCGTAAACACAGTGGCATACTAATGACTCTTTACTTAATTACCGTTGCGGGGGCAGCGTCGGCTTATACCGACTTCCCGTTTAATCAATTGATGTGATGAACCATCGCTTGAACCTGAAAGCAAGCGGGGGATTATAGAGATTTGTCGCAATAAAGCAACATTACTTTTGACAGTCGCAACAAAAAACAGTGGTGCGATTGGCTAATCTGACTTCTTGTAAAGGCTGTTGACAGTCCACACAAGGCAAACCTGCACGCCCGTAAACCCGCAATTGCTGTTGAAAATAACCTGCTTGCCCTGATTCATTAACAAAATCTTTCAGTGTTGTGCCACCTTGTTCAATGGCGTGTTGCAATACGATACGAATACACGCCACTAAACGATCATAATCTTCCAGCTCAATCGTACCCGCATGACGAGTCGGCAATAATCCCGCCATAAACAAGGCTTCATTGGCATAAATATTACCGACACCCACGATAATATGACTGTTCATAATGAATGACTTAATCGGCACTTTACGCTTTCTGGATAACTGAAAAAGCAATTCACCGTGACAAGCATCCTCTAACGGCTCAACGCCTAACATTTTCAGCAACTTGTGTTCATCAACAGCTTCAACCGTCCACAATACCGCCCCAAACCGCCGTGGATCGTTATAACGCAACACAGTGCCATTGGTAAAAATAATGTCAATGTGATCGTGCTTACCCACTTCCTGCTCAGTTGTCAGAATGCGCAACCGCCCAGACATACCCAAATGTATCAACAACGTCCCCTGCCCCGTGGTCAATAATAAATATTTGGCGCGTCTGCTCACTGACACAATGGTTAAGCCAGTCAAATCATCGGCAAGTGTTTCAGATACAGCCCAACGCAAACGCGGCTGACGTACCAATACTTGATTAATAGTCTGACCGATAATATGTGGCGCGATGCCACGGCAAATCGTTTCAACTTCGGGTAGTTCGGGCATGATGGTTTGTTTATAAGTCGCTAATTCAGATTCAATACTGAGGGAATCTACTTTTTATTAAAAGTACGGTAGTGGGAAATCTGTTACACGGAGTCCAAAACACATTTTGGACGTTTTTTAAAAGCCCAAGTCATGCCTTGGACTCCGAACTATAAGCGGTGGAATCCAAATATAGGAAAAGCACAGATTTACCCCATTACCCAAAACACCAGTAAATCAAACATTTGCTAAAAATCTTTCCAATTTCTCACAAAAAATTTTTAAAATTTTAATGCGGGCATATTTTTTGTCGTTCGCTTCAACCAATATCCACGGTGCTTTTTGGGTGCTGGTGCGCGTGACCATTTCATTCACTGCCAGCTGATAATCATCCCAGCGTTCACGATTACGATAGTCGTCTTCGGTAATTTTGTACTGTTTATAAGTGATTTGTTCACGTTCTTGAAAGCGGCGTAGTTGCTCGTCTTTGTCGATATGTAGCCAGAATTTCAGCACTAACGTACCGTGATCGCTTAATGCTTCTTCAAAATTAACGATTTCTGAATAGGCACGTTGCCATTCATTTCTACGAGCAAAACCTTCAACGCGTTCCACTAATACGCGTCCATACCAGCTACGATCATAAATAGTCAACACGCCTGCTCTGGGAATATGTCGCCAGAATCGCCATAAATAATGCTGCGCTCTTTCTTCATCGGTGGGGGCGGCGATAGGAATAACCTGATAATTTCGTGCATCGATGGCATGAGTAAGTCGTCTAATAACACCACCCTTCCCGGCTGCATCCCAACCTTCAAACACTAAAACAGCTGAGCGTTTTTGATTATGCGCTTCACGCGACAATTTATTGAGTTTACCTTGATAAAAAGCCAACTCCTGATTGTAGGTTTTTTTATCGATGTTTAACGATAAGTCTAAGGAATCCAATAAATTTTGTTGGGTGACATGAACCACGCCATTGGATTCAATAACTAAGGTTGCCAGTTTATCTGCCGCTCGTTTAGCGATATGTTGTTCAATACGATTCAGAATATGTTGCCCGACAGTTAAACTGCTATAGCGAATATCCGAGCCATCGACAATAAGCCAAGGCACGTCACCCGTACTGGTTTCCGTTAATACTTTTTCCGCAACCGTCAGAAAATCATCGTACATTTTCAAATGGCGTTTATCACGTTTAGTGACTTGCCAACTGGTTTCAGGATTTTTTTCTAGGGCTTTTAAGCGTTTTTTCTGCTCGTCTTTTTTCAAATGCAGCCAGCATTTAATAATCAGTGTGCCATCATCAAATAATTCCTGCTCTAACTGACGAATACGCATTAATTCAACTTGCAGGGTGTTATCGTTAGTTTCTTGATAAACACGCTGTGAAAGAGGATCGCTATACCACGAACCGACATTGATACCGATCGAACCTTTAGGTGGTAACGTTCGCCAAAACCGCCAGAACTTAGGGCGTTCTAATTCTTCATCACTGGGCTGAGAAAAAGCCACCGTACGCATATAACGTGGATCCATCCACTCATTGAGCAAATTAATGACTTCGCCCTTACCGCCGCCATCAACGCCTGAAATTAAAATAATGACAGGGAAATCGCATTCTTTAAGTGTCTGCTGAATCGTAAGCAATTGGGTTCTTAGAACAGGCACTTGCTCGTTATAAGTATTTTTATCGATGCTGTGTCCTAGTTCGGCTATTTCAAACATGGTAGCTCTCCCCTATGGGTTTGATGGCAGTGACTAAGGTATTGACTTATTGCCGATAACTTAGCGTGGTGTGTGTTTTCATTTAATGACCTTTTTGAGATGACAAACTACCGATAAGACCAAGCTCATGGTATTCATTGAGATCAATATTATATTGCTCAGCGCGAATCACATTTTTAATAGTGCGCTCACCAACCTCCAAGCCATCCATTAAAAATAAATCAACCAATTGCAACGGTCGTCGCTGTTTATTTTCATCCAACAATAATAGTATTTTAGGTTTGAGTTTATGCAGAGGATTTACCTCAATCACTACCGCGATCTCGCCACCTTGAAGCTCAACAATACTACCTGCTGGATAAATTCCTATACATTCAATAAATTTATAGGTTAACCTTGTGTCCAATTGCGTTCCGCACATTTTAGTCATTATGTTAATGGCCTCCAAATGAGTTCTACCTTTTTGATAAACACGATCGCTGCTAATGGCATCATACATATCAGCAATAGTCACTATACGGCTATAAGGAGTAATCTGCGCATCAGTTAGCTGATTCGGGTATCCTGTTCCATCCAAACGTTCATGATGACTGAGTGCGACATCAATCGCACCTGGATACATCTCTTTACTGGATAACAGTAAGTTCCCGCCATACAAGGTATGGTTTTGCATGATTTTTAATTCATTTGGTTCTAGTTTTGCGGGTTTATTAAGAATTTCCAAAGGAACTCTCATTTTTCCCATATCGTGCATCATGCCACATAAACCCAAGTTATTAAGCTCTGTAACACCCAAGTTTAGATGCTTACCCAGTGCGATGGATAAAATAGCGACATTCATACTGTGTTGTGCGGTGTATGTATCACGGTGTTTTAACTGTGTCATCCATAACAAAGCATCGGGGGCTTGCAGTATACTATCGACACATTCAGCAACTGCTTTTTTTGCAATGGCGACATTAATCGCTTTACCCAACTGTACATCTTCCATGAAGCTACGCACTAAATCGCTGGTTTTTCCGTAAGCCTGCGTCGCGCGTTCAATTTCCTGTATAAAAGAGGTTTTTGGTGGAATAGAGCGTTTTTTTTCTAGCGTTCCAGTAGTCAGATACGGCGTTTTTTTATATTGATGTATCAGTGCTATATTTTGTTTTTCGACATCGATGTAAACAAATTGGCATTCTTTTCTGACGGCATCAACATCAGCCTGATTTTTTAATTCAAAGCCTTGAAATAAAAAGCCGCTTTCCAACCAAGGTTTATCCAGTTTGCAAACATACATACCCACTCTTAAATCACATACATCGATTTTAGTCGGTACGATTGATGAAGAGAGAAAAATATTATGACTATTATCCATACAAAAAACTCTTTCATTGCAATTAAGGAATGCAAGCATTGCTTGCACACCTGTTTTGTAGCTTATTGAATTATTGATAAAAGCGAACTGTTAATCGCGCAATAACTCATTAATACCTGTTTTACTGCGGGTTCTTTCATCGACTTGTTTGATAATCACCGCGCAATACAAACTATAACTACCGTCTGCCGAAGGTAAGTTACCCGATACCACCACTGAACCCGCTGGAATCCGTCCATAACTAATTTCACCCGTCATGCGATTAAAAATCTTGGTACTTTGACCGATATAAACGCCCATCGAAATAACGCAACCGTCTTCAACAATCACACCTTCGACAATTTCAGAACGTGCGCCGATAAAGCAGTTATCACCAATAATCGTTGGATTCGCTTGTAACGGTTCTAACACGCCACCGATACCAACGCCGCCAGACAAATGTACATTTTTACCGATTTGTGCGCAAGAACCGACTGTTACCCAAGTATCCACCATTGTACCGCTATCAATGTACGCGCCAATGTTGACGTAAGAAGGCATTAAGATTGCACCTGAGGCAATATAAGAACCATGACGCGCAACCGCATTCGGCACAACGCGCACACCCGCAGCGGCAAAATCTTCTTCTGAATAATTGGAAAATTTACATTCCACTTTATCGTAATAACGGGTATTGCCGCCGTCCATCAAACGGTTTTCATTGATTCTAAACGACAATAACACCGCTTTTTTCAACCATTGATGAGTGACCCAATCACCGTCAATTTTTTCGGCGACGCGCAGTTTGCCGCTATCGAGTAGCTTCAATGTTTCAGTGACTGCGTTGCGAACTTCCGCAGACGCGTTAGCAGGAGTAATGTCAGCGCGTTGTTCAAAAGCGGTTTCGATGATTTGTTGTAATTGTTGTGTCATGTTTTCGGTTCTCAGTTGTTGTTTTAAATTTGTACTTGTTTTTATCATAATTGTTAACGCTATACGGGCTAACTCTTTTTAGACCAATCCGTCGAATTCATCATCGCTCGCATTTTTTCAAAAGAATCCCTTTTGTCTTTCTGTAATAATTCGATTTCTAAGGGCGTTAGCATCCTTTTTTGAATTAAGGATATATCGTGCTTCGGATTCGGTAAGACAGTCGAATCCGTAACCAAAGAATTTACACCAGCAGTGTTCGAGTTCATGATATTTTCCTCTTAAAATACTGTTGATATAAAATTTAATCGTTCCAAAGAACTATAAATTCGGCAACCAATCGTTGCTTAATACCTCATCCATCGTCCACGGACAGGATTCTGGAAATTTATCATAAGAAATAGCCGTTTCTTTTTCAGCCAAATCACGCGCATCATCCCATGTGTCTGCTAACCAATCATCATCAGTTAAACAGTTTTTTAAACTGGGTGTGCGTGTTAATCGCCGTTTAATGCGTTCGCGTTGAGTTTTAATAGTCAACTGCCAACTGATATTTTGCCTTACGGGTTGATAGTGCCATTTTAATAAGTGACCCAGTAATACTGCCATACGATTAGCTAATTCGCGCTGTTCACTTTTACCCACGTCTGCAATTTCCTCAGCCAGATGTTCTATATCCAGCAAGTTAAACTGTTTATTGCGTAATAATTGTGCCTGTTCATTAGCCCAAGCCACAATATCGGATTTATAGGTGATGGTTGACATTATTTTTCACCGTGTTTTTAATATCTTTTCACGATGATATTCAAGATACGCTTTGCGTTGCGCATTAGGTGTTTTTTTTAGCTTCATATCTATATTTACACCTAACTTTTTTAAATCATCGTTTGAAAGTTGAGGAGATATAATAATTTGTCCATTATTATCAAAGCTAATAAAACCTTTATCAAATAAAGCGTCAAGATTTGGGATTAATAGGAGTCCATTCATTACATCTAGCTTTTCACCAGCACCATTACAATCTCGCCAAGGCTTAATATGTGAGGCAATTAAAACATTCGGCATTCGGCATTCTGTAACTGAACAACGGTTATTCCAATAATCAAGTAATTGTTGACGAAACACACTTTGACAAATTCTGACATTAATAAGTGTTTCACGTTCTGTTTCTGATATATCAGCAGGTATATTTTCTATGTTATCAATAATTATTTGAATTACTTGTTCATTTTTTTGTTCAAGTTGAAGATTATAATTAGCAGAGGCAGACATATTTTGTTGAGCAGGAACATTCATTGTTTTAATGCTCTGCGTTCTTATTACTTCTGCATCTTTTATTACATCATCTAACCTTTGATTGACTTTTCCATGTTTATTTTCATAAAGTTGCTGTTGCTCTTTTAACGCTTTTATAACTAAGGGGTCATTATTAGTAACAGTCAAAAAACCACGCGCCCAGTTAGCAGGTAAAGCATAACCATATTCACCATGTCCCTTCATATAACGCCCGAATCGTTTTGCCTCCTTGATTATATTTTTACGAGTATAGCCTCCTGCTACAGCTAAAACACCGTTAATCAAGTTTTCATCTGAAATAGTATTATTCACACGGGTCACCATTAAGCGGCATATTTGATTTACTTGTTCGTCTGTATATTCTGTCATTGTGTCTACTTGTGTATTTTCTTGTTCAATTTTCATCGTTCCACCGCTCTGCGTTGGAATGCCTCAGTTGACGCTCCAGCGTCTTCATACACAACGCTGGAGCGGTAGGAACTATAAAATATTTTCAATGAACAGCTTAATACGCTGTGCCGCTTCAATACATTCAGCCAAAGGTGCGACTAACGCAATTCTGACGTGACGGGCGGCAGGATTACAGCCTTGAAACTCACGCGATAAAAAACTGCCTGCTAAAACGGTGACGTTTTCTTGAGCAAATAATTGTTGCGTAAATTCCGTGTCATTCAAGGCTATATTATCAGGTATTTTTAGCCACACATAAAAACTGGCAGGAGGTCTTTTAATTTCACAAACATCGGCAAGGCTATCGATAAACGCGGTAAATTTTTCGCGGTATAAACGGCGGTTTTCAATAACGTGGTCTTCATCTTGCCACGCTTTAATACTGGCATATTGAGTAGGCAACGGCATTGCACAACCTTGATAAGTGCGGTATTGAAAATAGTGTTGCAAAATATCGGCATCACCCGCGACAAATCCAGAGCGCAAACCAGGGGCGTTTGAACGTTTTGATAAACTATGAAATACCACGCAACGCTTAAATTCTGTATTGCCCATTTGATAAGCCGTTTCTAACAAACCTACGGGCGGATTATTTTCGTCATCATACAATTCGCTGTAACATTCATCTGAGGCAATGACAAAATCGTATTTTTCAGCCAAACGTAGCAATTTTTCCTGCTCGGCTTGCGACATCACCGAACCCGATGGATTAGCGGGTGAGCAAATATAAATCAATTGGCAACGCTGCCAAACCGATTCAGGTACGCTATCAAAATCGGGCAAATAATCGGTTTCTTCCGTGGTATTTAAAAAATACGGCTCTGCCCCTGCCAATAATGCCGCGCCTTCGTAAATCTGATAAAACGGATTTGGCATGATGACCACAGGCTTGCTACTGGCATCAATCAAACATTGGGCAAAGGAAAACAACGCCTCGCGTGTACCGCTCACGGGCAATACTTGGCTATTTGCATCCACGCTGACATGAAACCGCTTAGCAATCCAATCCGCAATTGCCTGTCTTAATTCGGGTATGCCTTTAGTGGTTGGATAATTCGACAAGCCGCTTAAATTGTCTAGCAATGCTTGTTTTATTATCTCAGGGGTAGCGTGTGCAGGTTCACCAATCGATAACACTATCGGCGATTTATCGGCAGGTGGAACAATGCCGTGTTTAAGTTCTGCTAGTTTTTCAAATGGGTAAGGATGTAATTGGCTCAAATATGGATTCATTTTTTTAACATATCTTATTTAGTGGTAATCGAGTTAGCGATAACGTAAGCCAAATCGCTTTTAGGTATTGTACAATCTTGATTCAGAATGTTTTCAAAAATTACGCTAACTTAAAAACAGCCATGACACAAAATAGTACAACGACTAGAAATCTCTGGCTTGTTATGTTTCAAGTTTTACTACTGGCTGTGCTTTATTTTGTAGCGGGGCAAGTGAGTTTCTCGCTGTCTGTTTCTCATAATATTGTTACTCTGGTTATTTTTGCCGCTGAAGGGTTTTCGTTAGCCGCCGTTATTTTGTTCGGAACACGTTTGTGGCTAGGGGTGTTTTTAGGGCAGTTGGCGTTGGCGTTATACAACGGATTATCGTGGTATAGTGCGTTGGGCGTGTCATCGATCAATAGTGTTGAAGCGGTGATAGGTGCAGTTCTTTTTCACCGTTTGGCATTACAGCCTAGTTTTGAAAAAGTGCGTGATGTTGCTGGTTTGTGGTTGCTGGTTTTTTTGGTGCTACAACCGTTTAGTGCTACCTTGGGAAACTTAGTGTTGTGGTTAGATGGGGTTATTTTAACGCCACAATTAGCTATTTCTTGGTTTTCATGGTGGTTTGGCAATTCGCTAGGGCAAATTTTAATCGCGCCGCTATTACTGTCTTTTTTCACTCATAAAAAATCCATTCAACAACATCTGCGTGGTGGGTTATGGCTGGGGTTATTGATTATTCCTGTCGGTATTCTTAAGCTGCTACCTATTTCATTTAGTGTCATCACTATCGCATTTACGCTCACTATTCCGTTACTGATTTTAATCGCTGTTAAAAGCAGTATGGCGATGGTGAATTTAGCAACGGTTATTTTCACCGCAATAATATTATTTATCACCAAGCAACAGATCATTGAGGTATTTGCTGAGGGCGATATAATTTTATTAGTGGATTTGAATGTCCATTTATTGGCTATTTTATTAATAGGACAATTTATAGCGGCTTTGTTGTCCGAATATAAACAGCTTCGCTTAACCCAAGAGAATGATATTACTGAAAGCAAGCAAGTAGCAGCAGCACTTCGAGAAAGTGAACAAAAATTAAAAGTCATATTTGATACCTTGGGCGTTGGTATCAGCATTACCGATGAACAAGGAAATATCATTGATTGCAATAAAGCCTCTGAGAATATGTTAGGTATTTCAAAACAAGAGCATCTACAGCGAAACTATTCAGGTAAAGAGTGGCAAATTATTCGACCTGATTTTACTCAAATGTCGCCCGAAGAATTTGCCAGTGTCAGAGCCTTGAAAAATAATACCCCTGTTAGCAATGTAGAAATGGGTATTATAAAAGAACAAGGCGTGATTACTTGGCTTTTAGTGGGCGCAACACCAATTGGCATAAAGGGTTGCGGCGTAGTGATAGCCTATATGGATATTACCGCACGCAAACAATCTCAAAATGCCTTGATTGCTTCGGAAGAAAAATACCGCACACTGTTTAACTCGATTCAAGATGGAATCGTTTTCGTCGATATGCAAGGTACTATCCTTGAATGTAATCAGAGCTATGCGGCTATGCTGGGTTATAGTGAAGAGGAGCTTAGAAAAATAACATTTCACCAAGTAACTCCTGAGAAATGGTACAGCTTGGAAGCCGAGATGATTGAGAGGGAGGTCATAAATATAGGCTATTGTGATCTGTTTGAAAAAGAATATATCAGAAAGGATGGTACGATTTTTCCGATTGAATTTCGGGCTTGGTTGGCTAAAGATAAGCAAGGTAATAATCAAGGTATGTGGGCGATTGTCAGAGATATTAGCAAACGCAAACAAATGGAAGAAGAGCTGCGTCAACGTCATGCCGAATTACAGCAATATTTTGATCAACCTTTCATCGGAATGCTCAGTGCAACGCATGACAAAAAAACGCTTCATGCTAATCAGTATTTTTGTGACATGGTTGGTTATAGCCAAGCAGAAATGGACACTATCGACTGGGGTAAACTCACTCACCCTGATGATCTCGTAGCCAATCAAGCCTATCTCGATCAAGCAATACACGGCGAAATCGATTCCTATCAAATGGAAAAACGCTTTATTCATAAAGATGGGCATATTGTTTATGTTGATTTAGCGGTTAAATTTGTGCGTAACGTAGAAGGCATCCCTGATTATTCTATTGGAATGATGCTAGATATTACCGAGCGCAAACTCATAGAGCAGTATTTACAAAAAAATCAGGCATTGCTACAAACTGCACAACGCGCAGCGCGATTGGGTCATTATGTTACTGATCTAAAGACTGGAACGTGGACAAATGACATCCTATTTGATGAAATTTTCGGTATAGATAGCGATTTCAAGCGCGATTTTGCCCACTGGCAGCAGTTAATATTTCCTGAGGACAAAGAGCGGCTAATGAATTACTATGAGCAAACCCTCAATGATCATGAGTTTTTTCCCTTTATAGAATACCGAATTATTCGTCCCTGTGATGGACAGCTACATTGGGTAGCCGCGTGGGGGCATAATTTTTATGATAAAAATAATGATCCTATTCAGCAAGTAGGTATGATTCAGGATATTACTGAACGCAAACAAGCAGAAATAGAACTACATATTGCGGCAACCGTTTTTGAATCCCAAGAGGGTATGTTCGTTACTGATGCTAATTGCATAATTCTTAAGATCAATCATGCGTTTACCCGTATTACTGGTTATAGTGCGACTGAGGTCATTGGGCAAACACCGAATTTTTTGCAGTCAGGACGACATGATAAGTTATTCTATCTCGCATTATGGCAAAGCATCAATGACACGGGTGTATGGCAAGGCGAAATTTGGGACAAACGTAAAAACGGAGAAATTTATCCACAATGGCTCACTATTACAGCGGTAAAAGATAAGGGTAATAATGTCGTCACCCACTATGTCGCAACATTGGTCGATATTACAGAACGAAAAGCGACCGAAGAAACTATTAATAATTTGGCATTTTATGATCCGCTTACCCAATTGCCCAACCGTAGATTATTACAAGAACGCCTTAAACATGGTATCGAAGTCAATCATCGCACGGGTAGCCTTATGGCAGTAATGATGATGGACTTAGATAAGTTTAAAGCCGTCAACGATAATTTTGGTCATGCCACAGGTGATGCCCTATTACAACAAGTTGCCGAACGCATAAAAAATCGCTTGCGTAAAATTGATATGGTAGCGCGTCTAGGCGGTGATGAATTTGTTATTGTCATAGATGGAATCACTCATTATGAAGATGTCGCTAACATTGCTGAAGCGATTATTCAAACCTTAAGCCAAGCATTTACTCTGTATGAAACTTACACCGTTTTTATTGGTGCAAGTATCGGTATTGCCTTCCATCCTCAACACGGAGACAGCCCAGAAATTCTAATCGATAATGCCGATACCGCTCTATACCACGCCAAAAATCAAGGGCGTGGATGTTTTGCTTATTATTCTGACGCACTCAAGCAAAAAACCATACCAAACAATCTGGAGAATAATCATGCAATATAATTATTTGCCTTCGCTGTGGAGGCACTATTGAAACCCGCGTTAACCCTTAGCGTTATTATTATTACCAAAAATGAACAAACCCATATCGGTGGCTGTTTGCAATCCGTGGCTTGGGCGGATGAAATTATTGTGTTGGATTCAGGGAGTAATGACGATACTGTCAAACTGTGCCTCACTGTGACTGATAAAGTTTATCAAACTGACTGGCAAGGCTTTGGTATTCAAAAACAACGGGCGTTGGATAAAGCCACAGGGGATTGGGTGTTATCGATTGATGCCGATGAGTGTGTCACCCCCGAATTAAAAGCCGAAATTATTCAGGCAATGCAATCGACTGAGGTTAATGGTTTTGAAATTCCGCGTTTATCGAATTATTGCGGACGAGCTATGCGTCATGGTGGTTGGTTTCCAGACTATGTATTGCGCTTATTTCGCCGTGAATGTGGGCAATTTACCGATGCGGTGGTGCATGAGCGAATCATTGTGGAAGGCAAAGTTGATCGATTGAATACACATTTTTTGCATGATGCGTTTGTCGATTTTGAAGAAGTGCTGCATAAAGTGAATAATTATTCATCCTTGGGTGCGACCTTGCTGTATGAAAAAGGTGTACGCTCTTCGTTGCCAAAAGCTATAGGTAAAGGCTGTTGGACATTTATTCGCACTTATTTTTTAAAAGCGGCGTTTTTGGATGGGCAACAAGGGCTGATGCTGGCAATTTCTAATGCGGAAGGAGCTTATTATAAGTATGTTAAATTATGGGCATTAGAAAACCTGAAAACGCCGCAAAAATGAAACTAATCTCGGTAATAGTCACTACTTACAATTGGGCAGAGGCACTGCGGCTTTGCTTGCTCAGTTTATACGCACAAACAGATTTGGCTTTTGAAATTATTATTGCCGATGATGGCTCTAGTACTGAAAATCTGGCGTTAACGCAAAGCTATGGCGCGGATAGCCCTGTCCCATTTCACACTGTTTATCATGAAGATAACGGTTTTAGAGCAGGAACAATACGCAACAAAGCCGTTGCCAAAAGCCAAGGTGAGTATTTGATTTTTATTGATGGTGATTGCATTACTCGCCCTGATTTTATTGCCACTCATCGACAACTGGCAGAAACTGGCTATTTTGTCGCAGGTAATCGAGTGTTATTAAGTCAATCCTTTACTCAAGACCTGTTAACGCAATCGATTTTGCTGTACCAAAAACCAGCGCATTATTTTTTTGGTTTACGCTTACAAGGAAAAATTAATCGCACGCTGCCATTTTTAAAACTACCACTCGGTTTTCTGAGAAAAATCCAACCCCGTAAGTGGCAAAAAGCCATGACCTGTAACTTAGCGTTATGGCGCGAAGATTTTTTACAGGTCAATGGTTTTGATGAACTGTTTGAAGGCTGGGGTTATGAGGACTCAGATTTGGTAATCCGCTTAATTCATGCAGGAGTCAAACGCAAAGAAGGACGCTTTGCAGTGCCTGTATTGCATTGCTGGCATAGCCATAATGACCGCAGTCAACACGATGCTAATTATGCACGTTTAATGGAACGCTTAGCGGATAAGAATTTTATAGTCGCTAAAAAAGGGATTTGCCAGTATCTTTAACAATTAGTAACTGATTTTCTCACTAGGTAACAAACCAAGCACATAACAACAAAATGAAAAAAGAACTCAGCGGCAACGCGAAAATCTACAAGCGATTATTGACTTACTTAAAACCTCACAAATCCCTGTTTATAGTCAGTATATTCGGCTTTTTAATTTATTCAGCGACCCAACCCTTGTTTGCTGCATTGATTAAAAATATTATTAATACCTTACAAAGCCACTCCCGCGAGAAAATGTATCTGTTGCCAATATGGTTCAGTGGTTTGATTGTGGTGCGTAGTATTGGGGCATTTTTAGGGAACTATTTTTTATCTAAAGTCTCATGTAACGTGGTGCATACCTTGCGTTGTGAGATTTTTGATAAATACACTGAATTACCCACTGTTTATTTTGATGCCAATAATACGGGTCACATGATTTCGCGTATCACCAATAATGTCGGACAAGTCACTAACGCGGCAACCGATGCTATTCGTACTTTTGTCCGTGAAGGCTTAACCGCGCTGGGTTTATTGGCTTATTTGTTTTACAGTAATTGGGAGTTATCGTTAGTATTTATTGGGATTGCGCCGATTATTGCGGTGATAGTGGTGTATGTCAGTAAGCGGCTGCGCATCATCAGTAAACGCATTCAAGAATCCATTGGTGATATTACCCATATCACTTCAGAATTAGTCAGCGGCTATCGCGTGGTGCGTAGTTATGGCGGTGAAGAGTACGAAAAGAAGCGATTTTTAGATAGCAGTTTATTTAATCGCCGTCAGTCGTTAAAGCTATCGACCACTATCTCGATTCATACGCCCGTATTACAAATTATTATTGCCATTGCCTTGTCAGGCTTGATGTACATGGCGTTGTTTTTTATGAAAGAATCCACAACGGGTGCATTTGTCGGTTATTTAACAGCGGCTTTTTTATTGCCCAGACCGATACGTCAACTCAGTGATGCCAATAGCGACATACAAAAAGGCATTGTTGCCGCTGAATCTTTATTTGAAATTTTGGATGAAAAAAGCGAAGTTGACGAAGGTGATTATGAAATTGAACGCTGTGTCGGAACGCTAGAATTTAAAAACTTAACTTTTCAATATGAGGGTGTCAATGAACCCGCTTTGATTGACATTAGTTTTAAAGCCGAAGCAGGACAAACCATCGCGCTGGTTGGCGCGTCGGGTAGCGGTAAAAGCACCTTAGTTAATTTAGTGTCGCGGTTTTACAATCACAACACTGGGGAAATATTGCTGGATGGCGTAGAAATTAGCCGTTATAAACTGACAAATTTACGCAAACAAATTGCCCTCGTGAATCAGCAAGTAACTTTATTCAACGACACCGTTTTCAATAATATTGCTTATGGTGCGTTGGCAGATTCTAGTCGTGAAGCCGTTACCGCCGCCGCGCTTGATGCTTATGCAATGGAATTTATCAACAATATGGAGTTAGGTTTAGACACTGAAATCGGTGAAAATGGCGTTAAATTATCAGGTGGACAACGACAACGTTTAGCCCTTGCACGCGCCTTATTAAAAGACTCACCGTTATTGATATTGGATGAAGCCACCTCCGCACTCGATACCGAATCAGAGCGATACATTCAGATTGCATTGCAAAAAGTAATGGGGAATCGCACTACTTTAGTGATTGCTCATCGTTTATCGACCATTGAAAATGCCGATATGATTTTAGTGATGGAACAAGGGCGCATCGTTGAACAAGGTACACACAACGAATTGATTGAAAAAAATGGCGCGTATTCTCGCCTGCATTCCATACAATTCAAAGAGCATCCTCAATCAGCTAACGGATTTGAGTAACAGGCGATCTGGTGCATAAAGTGGGCAGTGAGTTAAACCTGCTATAGCCAAAGCACAATAAAATGATGCCGTTCGTGGTGAGCTTGTCGAACCACTATAGCCCTTCGACAAGCTCAGGGCGAACGGCTTTATAATCACAAATACTGCGTTAGCTATAGACTGCCAGTCTTTTAAAAGACTGGCAGTCATGTTGGGCTGGCGGTTTTAATCCAAACTATAACTATCTTCCAACAGCTTCGCATGAGCCGCCGCCAGTCTGGCAATCGGTATGCGTGGTGCTGAACAAGAGACATAGTCCAACTTGATATGGTGACAGAAGCGAATAGATTGTGGATGACCACCCTGTTCGCCGCAGATACCAATTTTAATATCAGGACGAGTGGCTCTGCCGAGTTCTACGGTCATTTTCATTAGCTGACCTACGCCTTTAACATCTAAGACATCAAAGGGATTATCGTCTAACAAGCCTGCTTCGTTATACAACGGTAAGAATTTATTTTCTGCATCTTCACGCGAAAATGAGAAGGTCGCTTGGGTTAAGTCATTAGTGCCAAAAGAGAAAAATTCGGCAAGTTTTGCCAATTCGCCTGCGCGAGTACAGGCACGAACCGTTTCCACCATCGTACCAAATTTAAATTTCAATTTCAGATTGTAACGACTTTCTACATCTTGTTCGATTTCATCGACGTAGGCTTTAACTTGTTTCAACTCTTGCGAGGTGATAACTTGTGGCACCATAATTTCAGGAGCGATTTCTATGCCTTGCTGCATACAGATTGCCACAGCTTCCAAAATGGAACGAATTTGCATTTTGTAAATTTCAGGATAAGACATTCCTAAACGCACGCCACGGTGTCCTAACATTGGATTGACTTCGTACAAATCCAGCACTTTTTTCAAGACCAATTGTTTTTTGGCAATCGCACTGTTAATAACTTCTTCGTTAAGATGATCGAATGGTGCAGGCAATGCGTCTTGCTGCATTCCTAAGGTATCAAGCGTGACACGTTGTCCTCTGACAATCGTTTCATAATGTTTTAAGGCATGAATTTCATCTTGTAACTGATGCTCACTCGGTAGAAATTCGTGCATCGGTGGATCAAGCAAGCGCACGGTCACGGCATGAGGAGACATAGCAGTGAATAACTCAATAAAGTCTTGACGTTGAATGGGAAATAATTTTTCCAAAGCCGTTTTGCGTGTTTCGCAATCATCGGCAAGGATCATGTCAATAACTAAAGGCAAGCGTTCTTTCGCATTAAACATACGCTCAGTACGGCATAAGCCAATACCCACTGCGCCGTAACTGAATGCCATTTTAGCGCGTTCGGGTGTATCAACATTGGCGTGAACTTTTATCGTCGCGACGCTATCTGCCCATCCCAGTAAAGTATGCAGTTCTTTTGAGACGTGTGGCTCGATGGTGGCTATTTCACCTAAATAAATCAGCCCTGTTGTGCCATCGATAGTAATAATGTCGCCTTCGCGTAGACGGGTATCACCAATAACAGCAGAACGGGATTTCACATCAACTTTGATATCTTCTGCGCCAGCAACACAGGCTTTACCCATGCCACGCGCTACTACCGCCGCGTGTGAGGTTTTGCCGCCACGACTGGTTAAAATACCTTGGGAAGCAAAGAAGCCATGAATATCTTCAGGTTTAGTTTCTTCGCGTACCAAAATAACTTTTTCACCTGCCCGCCCCATAATTTCTGCGGCATCAGCTTCAAACACGCATTTGCCACACGCCGCCCCAGGTGAAGCAGGTAGACCTTGTGCTAACGCAGGGATTTTGTTGTTTGGATCTAATTGTGGATGCAGAAGTTGTTCTAACCACTCAGGATCAATACGCAGTAGGGCGCGTTCTTTGTTAATGAGTCCTTCGGCAACCATTTCGACAGAGGTTCTGACCATCGCGGCGGCATTCATTTTGCCGTTACGCGTTTGTAAGCAATACAGCACGCCACGTTCAATGGTGTATTCGTAGTCTTGAACTTCGTGGTAATGGGTTTCCAATTTGTTGCGTAGTTCAACTAATTGTTCATATAAATCGGGCATTTCTAACGCAAGCTCTTGTACTGGTTTTGGCGTGCGAATACCAGCAACAACATCTTCACCTTGGGCATTCACCAAGTATTCGCCGTACATTTCATTTTCACCCGTTCCAGGGTTACGCGTAAAACCCACGCCTGTGGCGCAATCATTACCCATATTACCAAACACCATCGTAACGACATTGACTGCCGTACCGTTTGCTTGTTTTGGGGTGATGTGAAATTCACGACGGTAATCAACGGCACGTTTGCCTGTCCACGAATTAAACACCGCTTTGATAGAAATTTCTAATTGTTCATAGACATCTTCAGGGAATGGTTTGCCTGTTTCGTCCTGCACGACTTGCAGGAATAATTCGCTAATTTCTTTCAAATGAACAGCATCCAAAGCGACATCAGCTTTAATACCCGCTTGCCTTTTAACATTGGCAAAATGTTCATCAAATTTTTCATCGTTAATGCCTAAGGCGACTTTACCGAATAATTGAATAAAACGACGGTACGCATCATAAGCAAAACGTGGGTCTTGAGTTTCGTCAATTAAACCTTTGAGGGTATCTTGATTTAAACCGAGATTTAAAATCGTGTCCATCATCCCAGGCATCGAAATCGCAGAACCTGAACGCACGGACACTAATAACGGTTTGACGCTAGAGCCAAATTGTTTGCCGCTGGCTTGCTCAATCACTTGGATTTGTTGCTTAACATCATCCATTAAGCCAGCGGGTAATTGTTTGTTTTCTAAATAATCTAAACAGGCTTCGGTAGTAATGACAAAACCAGGGGGAACATTTAAACCAATCTGCGTCATCTCACAGAGATTCGCTCCTTTTCCACCGAGTAATACCTTGTTTTTTCCATCGCCATTGTGAAATGAATAAATGTATTGCTTTGTCATAGCTATTCCGAATAAAAATTAAGGAACGTATATTTTAGGCTTACTGCTAGCAGTGTCAAACGCTGACTGAGAGTAAGGTTAAATATACCCCGCCAGTGCAATAGAGTATACCGAGAGAGGTGGCGCATAAAACTCGAATGGGCGCGTTCGTGCCTCAGTACATCCTATGATTAGCGTATCTTTCGCGTTCAACAAATGAACATAAAGTTTGAGGAAAAAAATGGAATAGGAAAGGAGTATATTGTTTTTCTTAAGAAAAATTGCTCGCGCAGAAATGTATAACAAGCTCAGAACTTACGCCATACAAATTAGTAAAAAACGTTAAACTTATTCCATTAGCGTTATTCCTAATCTTACTCTGAAAACGTGCAATTCTTAAACAACGCCCCCCTTGCTAATCAAGGGTTGCCGCCTTACAAAGCTGCACGATTTATCACTCAAATGAGAGTAAGTAGGTCTGCTCCCAATTATGCCATTCATTTTTATGACCATCGAGTTCATAGAGTTACAAATTGCACAAATAAAAGCCCAGCAACTTTATCTCGAAGAACCCATTTTTTCACCTGCATTCCATCTTGCGTTCAATGACTTATTAAAAGCTGTCGATACCGTGCTACTAAACAGCGAGATGAATTATTGTACTAGCGGCTAATTATTCAGACAACTGGGAATTTACGGCAGGAAGAGACGCATAAGAAAGTGTTGTTGATAATTGAACAAAATCTGGGCAACCCCGAACTTTCTCCCCGCTTTGCAGCCAAACAATCGTTCCTGTCATTAAGTAAACTAAATAAGTTATTCAAAAACCATCACACCAGTTTTGGCAAGGAGGTCAAACTTCGGCGATTGCAAAAAGTCGCGTGTCTTTTAATTTCCCCTGATAGCAAACACCTGTCAATTGGCTTAATGGCAAGTCAATGCTGTTTTAGCGACCAAAGTCATTTCAACAAACTGTTTCGCATTGCTTATGGGCAAACACCTACACAATATCGGGATCAGAATTTTAGGAAAAAACCATCACCGTAGTTGCTCAGACTAAAAATAAGAACACATAAACCAAAAATTGAAGACACACAGACTAAATGGTTTTTTATGCTTTATGTATAATTTCGGCACGGTTTGAGAATATTTTTTATTAAAACCACCTGCTGTTAGTATCAAAAAAATGATGATTCCATAAACATTGATAATGCTAAGACGATAATGACCAATAATCCAATTAATTCCAGTTATGAGAAAATAATAGAAGTAGCGACTGAAATTCTTGATAATTCCAGTGATGATAATGAATTAGACGATAAAATCGTAAATTATAATCGTCTGAGTATTATTCAATCAACCAAGAATACTGTAGATAGAATGATGCGTTACGCTCTTAAAAATACTGATATTAATCTGGATAATGAGTTTTTAACGAATACAGTATCGGTATTAAGAAAGCAGAGCAAAGACTTTTCTGTAGAAGATGAAGTAATATTGTGGTCAAGTTATCAGCAGTTTTCAATTTTGGTAAAACCAGCAACTGATGACAGTATTTTAATTGCCGAAAGTTTAAATTTAAATATTTGCCAAAATTCAATCCAGTATTCATGGTTAAGTTGTTTTAAATTTTGGAAAAAGCCAAGGTCAAATCTTGAAAACTCAGTAAATAAATGTATTTTAGATCTTTGTTTTATTATTATAACACTTATTTTTTCAATAACATTTTATGTTGTAATTCAGGCTGGATGTGGCTCTCTATCAAGAACATTAAACTTTTCAGATATTAACCTTTGGTGCTAGTTAATTTGCAGAAGTCATGAGCAAGAGATAAAGTATAAGCATTTGATTAAAAATGCTTTTATCACGGAGTATCTAGCCATGACCACAGAAGACATGATCATTGATTTGTTTTGCCGAATAGATGACCAGATGAAAAATGTTCCGAATCACAGACAAGCCGCACTGTT
>CAIUVX010000194.1 GCA_903902705.1 uncultured Methylococcales bacterium | reverse complement strand
TTACGCGAAGAATTTGCGCGTGATTATGTGTTTCCAATGTTTCGCGCTAATGCGATTTACGAAGGTGAATATTTATTAGGTACGTCGATTGCCCGTCCTCTAATCGCTAAGCGTTTAATTGACATTGCCAATGAAACAGGCGCGAAAGCTATTTCACACGGCGCGACGGGTAAAGGTAACGATCAAGTACGTTTTGAGCTAGGTGCGTATGCTTTGCGTCCTGATATTCATATTATCGCACCGTGGCGCGAATGGGAGTTAACGTCACGGCAATCATTGCTGGATTATGCTGAAAAACACGGTATTCCTGTGGAAATGAAACACGGTAAAACTTCACCGTACTCTATGGATGCAAATTTATTGCATATTTCTTATGAAGGTCGTGTCTTAGAAGACCCGTGGGCAGAGCCAGAAGAAGCAATGTGGCGTTGGTCAGTTTCTCCTGAAAACGCGCCCGATAAAGCCACTTATATTGAATTGACCTATCAGCAAGGCGATATTGTCGAGCTTGATGGTGTGGCGTGTTCACCTGCAACCGTGATGGAACAGTTAAACAAAGTCGGTGGGGCAAATGGTATAGGACGTTTGGACATCGTGGAAAATCGTTATGTAGGCATGAAATCACGCGGCTGTTATGAAACGCCCGCAGGAACGATTATGCTGAAAGCCCATCGTGCCATTGAATCTTTAACGCTAGATAGAGAAGTTGCGCATTTAAAAGATGAGTTAATGCCACGTTATGCGTCGTTAATTTATAACGGCTACTGGTGGAGTCCTGAGCGTGAGATGTTGCAAACCATGATTAATGCTTCTCAAGCTAACGTCAACGGTAAAGTGCGCTTGAAATTATATAAAGGTAACGTGATTGTAGTCGGGCGTGAATCAACGACTGACAGTTTATTTGATGAAAGCATTGCCACCTTTGAAGAAGATGGTGGTGCGTATAATCAAAAAGACGCGGCGGGCTTTATTAAGTTGAATGCTTTGCGTATGCGTATTGCAGCGGCTAAGCGTTTGAAATAAGATATTAAAAAAGCATTAAGCTTGTATAATTGCCCGCTGGCAAGGTTCACATAATTACTATTTGTCCAAGCAGGCACGTTTGTGCCTAGTTTGAGAGGAAATCCATAATGAGCGACACATCCGAAAAAAATACCAATCTAGTGGTTTTACATGCGATACCTAGTTATCAGAATCTGGTTAAAGCAAACCGATGGTTGTTATTTGCGGTTTTTTTCTTGATGTCGGTCATTGTGGTAGCGGGTTTGTTTTTATTTCCTAATAATGATGATTTAACCGATAAAAAACGTGCCGTGACTCAAGCTTATAATAATCAGATGAATCCTGAGTTATCCGCTGAGGTTAATGTTTTAAAAGGACAGTTTGTTGGTTTGGTTAGTGGTTCAATCGAAAGCAAGCTAAGAGCACTGGAAGACAGCGTTCGTTTAGGTACAACACCTGATTCCCTATTAACTATCGAAGAATTGCGTAGTGATATTAAAGCGTTGCGCGTTTATTCTGATGCGCCTAGCAATGATGCTAAAGCAGCAGTAGTTCCTAATGAGCGGTTAGTTGCAGAGATGTCCGATTTGAAGCGTCTAGTCTATTTGAGTCTAGCCTCTTGCGGTTTATTGCTGGTAGTCGTTGCAGGTATTTGGGTTAAAAGTCGGCATCGACTGCCTTATAAAGAGATTATTACTCGTAATCTTGGCAAAGAATAACAATCCATAAAAAAAAGCCGCTCCAATCAAAGTTGGAGCGGCTTTTTTGTGCGCGAATAAATCTAATTATTTAGATTTCAAATAGGCATATATCGCATCAACAGCTTGATCTTCGCCGTAGCCTGCTTTGGTAACAGCAGGTATTGCCATGATGACTTCGACAGCTTTAGGCATACCGCCCTTGCCTTCTTTCAATACTTTTTCAAACGTTGCTCTGTCCAGTTTGCCGTCTTTAATTAACGCAGACAACTGAGGATTTGAAGCAATATCATGGCAAGAGCCACAACCACGACCGAAAGCACGTTCATAGATTTTTTGACCGACATCTTCGGCTTCGCCAGCGAATACTGAGCCGCTTAATGCGATTAACATAACGCCTGCTAATGCAGCTAATGATTTTTTCATATTGACCTCTCTTGATGATTAAATAAAGAACCTACGTTCTTTGTATGTGAAAAATTGCTTCTAAGCCGTCAAAGAATAGGTAATTTAGCGGCAAATTTCAATTGTTTTATTTACTTCTTTACATCTATATGACAAATCAGCCTTCAAACCAGCGAAGTTGTTCATGAAGCGTTACCACAGTGCCAATAATAATCAGGGTTGGGGGCTTAATATTGAGTTCGGTAATTTGCGCAGGTAAGGTGGCTAACGTGCCGATAATGACACGCTGATTGTGGGTAGTGCCTTGTTGCACTAAGGCACAGGGTAAGTTTTCAGGGCTACCGTGTGCGATTAACGACTGGCAAATTTTTTCTAGTCCCACTAGCCCCATATAAATAACAATAGTTTGCTGCGGGGCGGCTAATTGTGTCCAATTTAAGTGAATAGAATCGTCTTTTAAATGCCCAGTGACAAAGGTACAGGATTGGGCGTGGTCTCTATGGGTGAGTGGAATACCTGCGTAGGCGGCACAGCCTGAAGCGGCGGTAATCCCAGGAACAACCTGAAAAGCAATGCCTTGCTGCATGAGAGTTTCGATTTCTTCGCCACCACGTCCAAAGATGAATGGATCGCCACCTTTTAAGCGAGCAACACGCTTACCAGCTTTGGCTAAATCAGCTAGCAGGATGTTGATAGATTCTTGTGCTAGGGTATGATTTTTTCGTTGTTTGCCGACATAAATTTTTTCGCTGTCCCGCCGTGCTAAATCAATAATTTCTGGTGAAACTAAATGGTCGTAAACCACGACATCGGCTTGTTGCAACAAGCGTAAGGCTCGAAAGGTTAATAAATCCGCTGCACCAGGTCCTGCGCCTATTAGGTAAACTTCGCCAACAGCTGGGGTATTCTCTTGGTTGCTTAGTTGCTGTTGAAGTTGTTGCTCTGCTTGCTCATCGTTGCCAGAAAATACAAGTTCAGCAACGCTACCTTGCAAAATCTGCTCCCAAAAAACTCGCCGTTGACTAGGATTTTTAATGTGTTGCTGTACAGGCTGTCTAAATTTGCCAGCCAGTGCGGCAAGTCGTCCATAGCTAGGGGGAATCAGGCTTTCTATTTTTGCTCTTAGTAGACGCGCTAACACAGGAGCAGCACCACTAGAAGATACAGCGGCAATAATCGGTGAACGGTCTATAATTGCAGGAAGGATAAAGCTACAAAGCTCAGGATTATCGACTACATTGACTAAAATTTTTTGTTGCCCAGCAGTTTTTGCGACTAAGCGATTGGTTTCATCATCATTGGTAGCGGACACAACCAGCCTGAAATCATGTAGGTCTTCTGGAAAAAATGGTTTTTGTAGTACAGTTAGTGAATGAGTAGTTTCCATATCAGCGACAATAGGGCTTATTTTTTTAGCAATAACAGTAATTTTTGCCCCTGCTCGCGCTAAACAGTCAATTTTTCGTGCGGCAATGTCACCCGCACCCACAACCAAACAATCTTGCCCTTTGATGTTTACAAAAATTGGAAGATAATCCATTTTATTCTGATAGTTCTTAGATTTAATAGAGAATGCTATTATAAGCACTGTAGATGTAAATTGAGAATGTAAAACACAGCCATGGTTGAATTTAATCGAGAAGTAGATGCGAGTGGTCTACAGTGTCCCTTACCGCTATTGCGGCTAAAAAAAGCCTTGATGGAAATGATTAGCGGTGATGTTGTAAAAGTAACCGCCACCGATCCTGCGGCACATTTGGATTTTGGTGTTTATACTGACCAAACGGGACATCAAATTATTAAACTCGTAAAACAATCAAACAGCCAGATTTTTTATATTAAAAAGAAATAATGGTTTAGCCACTTGTACTTGAGAGTACTTATGCAAAGAGTTACCCGTACTGGAATTCGCAATGATAAAATATGAAACCACAGACGTTGAAATTGGCATGTATGTTTCTGCCTTGGATAGACCGTGGGTAGGAACGCCTTTTTTATTCCAAAGCTTTCTCATCAAAAGTGAAAAGCAAATTCAGCAACTTCAGAAATACTGTCGCACTGTTGATATCGATGAGGAAAAAAGCAGTCCCTCACTCGCCAATAAGTTTTTTATATACAAATGTCGGACTGTTGGCGCGAAACCATTAGAGGAATCTTTTGTACCCAGCACGCAGCCTCGTCAAGCACCTGCTAAGTTTTCCTTAAGACTAGAAGATAAGGAAATTGAGCAAAATTTAAATGTTGCCCGTCAAGTCTATGAAAGCACAACGACTTCTTTGCATAGTGTGTTAAATGATTTTCGCCTTAATAAAGAAATTAATCCTGTAGAGCTTAAAACCTGCGTTCATGGTGTTATCGATGGCGTGGTTCACAATCCTAGCGCACTCGCTTTGTTTAGTAATTTAAAATCCAGACAACAAGATACCGTTCGTCATAGTCTTAACGTGTGTATTCTTAGTTTGCTATTCGGTCGCCACCTCGGTCTAAATGAAAAACAACTCTCCGATTTAGGCTATGCAGCATTGCTTCATGATGTCGGGGAGATTAAAGTTTCTCAAGAGATTCTCGATAAACATAATAGAGGATTAACACCCGAAGAAAAAAAAGAAATGGAAAAGCACTCACAATATGGTGCAGAAATTCTATTGAGTACCCCTGATATTCCAGGCATAGCCATAGAGGTTGCTCGTTCACATCACGAGCGTGTCAATGGTAAAGGCTATCCTAAAGGCTTAAAAGAAACCGAAATTAACTATTTTGCCAGACTGGTTTCGATTGTTGATGTTTATGAAATAGTCACTAACCATCCTGGTGCTAAGGTTCATGTATCTTGCTCAGATGCGTTGAAATCTATTTATATGATGCGTGGTAGTTTCTTTGATCGTGAACTGGTTGAAGAATTTATTAAATGTTTAGGTATTTATCCAGTTGGTAGTGTAGTTGAGCTCAATAATGGTGAAATAGCGATAGTGATTAGTACCAAACCAGGTAGACATTTGTTACCCACTATTATGATTGTTAAGAACAGCCAAGGCGTACTTTATCAGCCGCTGGTTGTCAACTTAGAGCATTTTAAAGAAAAAGAAGGTTTATCAAAACTTCACATTACCAAAGTAGTTGATCCTAACGCGGTAGGGATAGATCTAAGTGATTATATGATTAGAGAGTCAGGCATGGGACGATAGCATCATGCCCATTATATGGCAGCGTGTTATAACAATTCCCCATCCTGATTAGTTGCGATGGCTGTCTTTTTGATTTTTTCCGCTGCCGTATATGGTAATAGCCTCATTTCCTCCGCGCACTTTATGTTCTCCTAGGCTATCAAAGTTTTTTCGCATATCGTTAGAAAGCCATTTATAAGCGTTTTGCGAAAGAATAATACTGTAACCTAGACGTTTACTTAAACTTTCCAGCCGACTGGCTTTATTAACGGCATCGCCGATAATAGTGTATTCGTAACGCTCTTCAGAGCCGATAGTGCCACCAATAACAGAACCAAAATCAATGCCAACACCTGATTCTGGGTGCATGGCATTGGGCATATAGAAGTCCGTACTGTGTTTGACAATCGCCAAACTCGCGTTGACTGCATCTTCCACTGGATTACCGTCGCTTTCTAGCCCAAAAATAGCCAGTACTGCGTCACCCATAAACTTGTTGATGATGCCGTTATGTTCGCTGATGACACCACTAATATCAGCGAAGTAGACATTGAGAAATAGAATAATTTCTTCCGCCGAGGCTGATTCACCTAAACTGGTGAAGCCACGCAAATCGCAGAATAAAATTGCTACATTATAAGTTTGCCCTTGTTTGAGGGTCGCTTCATCGGTATTAAGTAATTTATTCATAATATTAGCACCAACACTTTTTTCCAATGTACGGTAGAGACGTTCTCTGTCACGCAAACGATCAATCATGCCATTGTGGTAAGTCGCTAATAGTGCTAACTCATCATCACTGACTGTGGGTACAACTATATCAAAACGACCATCTTCTACACATCCTAAAATATTGACCTGCATTCCCAGCACATAAATAAAGTTACGATTATACAAATAGATTAGATAGAGAGAGAAACTGATAATCGTGGTACTGACGAATAATAGCTCTATAAAATCGTGTTTATCTGGATACACACTATGCCCTAGCCATACTAAACCGAAAATTAACAATACTATTGTTAATAGTGTGACCTGAAGGTAACGCCATTTTCGAGCTGCTGGGGTAATTTGAGTGATATTTTTTGGTTCGCCGCCTTGATAACTGTTAATGTGTCCGTATTCAACTTCTAGTGCAATGCCAACGGCTGTGTAAAAACCAATACTGAGAATGGCAACCACGGCTTTGCCGATAAAAATCAATGGATGGTCAAGTAAATACGCCTCCATTAATACGACAACCAACGCCGTAAACAGATAAGCCGACGAATCAAAAATCAGTTGTTGTATCTGATTTTTGATAAAAGAAAGTGTCGGAATCCATTCTGGGCGTTTGAATCGAAATATTACACTGGCAGCAATCAGGCATAATCCAGCGGTACTGATAACAGGCAAAATTTCCCAGAATGTTTCCATTTGTAGACCAATCACCAAATAGGATAGGATGATAACCACCCCCAATGCGTGATATTCAAAAACAACTTTTCTACTGATCAGAGGGATAGTGTTACTCATAATCCATAGCCGTATTTTTTAGTCAACACAATACAGTTAGCAGGTGCTTTCACTGTTTCTAACATATTACAGATTTGTGTGTTGGCATAATTTAATGGGCATTAAATTGAATTAATAACTTACTTTAACACAGTTACATTGAATTAAAGCGGTGATGCGCTATGTGTGTTTTTAACTATTATTATAAGCTGTCACTTATAAAAATGCTGTATTGGACAGTCATTATTTCTCAAGCTAATAATTGACCAATTAGCTTTCTCAGCAAACAATGCCAATTTTTCATCAGGATCAACTGCAACAGCATAATCGACTAGCTTAAGCAAAGGTAAATCATTGTGGGAATCACTGTAAAACCAGCTATCTTGCAGCGTTTCAGTAGAGTTTTTTAGCCACTGTTCCAATAGTATCACTTTACCTTCTCGAAAACAGGGAATGTCACTAAAACCCCCTGTATATTTGCCATCTATAAACTCAGGGGTTGTTGCTAATAAATTCTCTATGCCATAAAGCTTAACAATAGGTTCGGTGACAAAGCGGTTGGTAGCGGTAATTACCAACAAGGTATCTCCCCGTTCTCTATGTTTATCAACCAGTTGCTGAGCGGGTTTTAACAGTATCGGCGTGATAACTTCCTCAATAAACTGAGCTCGCCACTGATAGAGTTGCTCAACTGGATTGTCGGCTAAAGGGCGCAAAGAAAAGCGTAAAAACTCAACAATATCCAACGTACCTAGACGGTAATCTTCATAGAATTTAGCATTAGCGTATTCATATTCTGCCTTATTCACAATACCTTGATCGACAAGAAATTGCCCCCATAAGTAATCGCTATCATCGGCTATCAAGGTATTATCTAAATCAAAAATTGCTAAACTCACAATGAATCCTGTTTTTAAGTAATTAAAAGCGTTATGTACTATGGCATATAGGGTTCTTTTATGGAACAATGGCGGCAATTACAAACTACTTAGGCTATTACCGTCCCTCTATTATAGGCAAGATTAGGCGATAGCAAAGGTAAATGACAGGTTTTAACATGATAGACTCTAAAGGATACCGACCCAATGTGGGCATCATCCTTTGCAATAATGAGGGTCGCGTGTTTTGGGCAAAACGGATGGGTATGGACGCTTGGCAATTTCCGCAAGGCGGCATCAATGACGACGAAGACCCTGAAACTGCGATGTATCGAGAATTGTGGGAAGAAACAGGCTTGCAACAGCAACATGTACAAATTCTTGGACGAACGCGTTATTGGCTTAGGTATCAATTGCCAGAACGCTATATTCGCAAAAATTCGCAACCCCTGTGCATTGGACAAAAACAAATTTGGTTTATGTTACGCTTAATTACCCAAGATTCAGCAGTGCGTTTTGACCATTGTAGCAAGCCAGAATTTGATAGCTGGCGGTGGGTAGATTATTGGGAGCCACTCAATAGCGTGGTTTATTTTAAACGCAAGGTTTATCAAAAAGCCATGATTGAATTAGGTGCTATTTTGGGCGTTGTTAATTAACCATGAATTGTTGGCAACAAGTATGGGGGTTAAGATTGGAAGACACAGATAACATCCCTTTAAGGGATGTTATCTGTTGCATTCGCTACGTCTAAGGAATTTTGAGTACAGCAAAAACCGCAATACTACGCCGCCTGCGCGTGTTCAGTGTCTAATTCTAGCTGTTGATCTAACAAATACTGGCTTTCTTCCAGCCAACGAATAATAGACAGTTGCCCTGCATGATTTTCAACTAACGCGGTACAGCTTTCTACCCAATCGCCCGTATTACAATAGGTTCTACCGCCTTCCATTTCAGTAATATCGGCATGATGAATATGCCCGCAAATAATGCCATCTACATTTCTTTTTTGCGCTTCTAAGTCCAGAATATGTTGATAATTATCCATCACTTGAATAATATTCTTTACTTTTTGTTTTAGAAACGCTGACAGAGACCATTGGTTTCTGTAACCCAGTACGCACCGCAGGCTATTAAACCAGCGATTCATATCCAATAATACTTCGTAAACTTCACCACCGATATACGCCAAATTTTCGTTGTTACAGACGATGCTATCAAAACCATCGCCGTGTACCACTAAAAATCGTCGCCCATCTTTGGTTTCATGAATAGCATCCAGTTGAATATCCACGCCATTAAAGTGCATTCCTATATGCTTGCGTAACGGCTCATCATGATTGCCAGGAATATAAATAACGCGAGTGCCTTTTTTCGCCTTGCTAAAAATTCGCTGCACAATGTCATTATGCAAGGTAGGCCAATAAAAGCCCGATTTGAATTTCCATAAGTCGATAATATCGCCAACCAAATACAAAGTGTCACAATCGACGTTATCGAGAAAATCTCTGAGTTGCTCGGCTTTACAGCCTTTAGTACCCAAATGCGTATCGGATATCCAAATTGAACGATAATGTAATGTCATGTTAGTCATGCTCCGCTTAATGTTCTAAGTGAACAGAATAACAACTGATTATGACAGTCTATTAACCGTTGAATGACGGTTCTATGACGAAAAACAAAAAACCAACGCATTTACTGCGCCTGAATAAGAACTTATCGCCAGCTATAATCCACTAACAAGCCCATAAAAATAGCCAGCCCAAACCAGTTATTATTTAAAAAGGCTTTAAAACATAAAGCCTTATCGCGGTGAAAAATTAAGTGTTGTTGATACACCGATAACCCAGCAGCACACATTACCCCTATATAATAAGCCCAGCCATTGTGTTGTAGTATGCCGATAACTATCAGTAACGCCAAAATAATTATTTGTAATACTGCCATAATATGGCGGTCATATTTACCAAATAAAATTGCCGTGGATTTAACACCTATTTTTAAATCATCGTCTTTATCAACCATTGCATACATGGTGTCATATACCAAGGCCCATAATATAACGGCTATATACATAAGCCATGCAACCATTGGAATGGCATTAATTTGTGCAGAAAAGGACATAGGCACAGCCCAACCAAACGCAATGCCTAAATAGGCTTGCGGTAATTGCGTATAACGTTTCATGAATGGGTAACTGGCTGCCAAAAATGCACCGACAAATGATAATAAAATAGTGTAAATATTAAGCAATAATACCAGCGCGAATGCACAAGAAATCAATACCAGAAAAAATAGTAATGCTTCTTTGGGAGTGACTTTACCAGCGGCAATTGGACGTTGTTTAGTACGCTCGACATGGGGATCAAAATCACGGTCAGCATAATCATTAATCACACAACCAGCTGCCCGCATTATTATTACACCCGAACAAATTACCGTGAACACCAGCATATCAGGTTTACCATTACTGGCTACCCATAATGCCCATAATGCAGGCCATAATAAAATTAAAATACCAATCGGTCGGTCAAAACGTGCTAATAACCAATATTGCTTCGCTCTATCTATTACCCTTTCTTTCATTATATTACCTTTTTTACCGCCTAAATTTTGTTAAGTGCTATTATAACCTTTTATATATTAGTCGCTCGTACCATGAACATTACTATTTACCATAATCCGCGTTGCTCAAAGTCCAGAGAAACTTTGCAATTACTGGAACAGCGTGGCATAAAACCTGTGATTATTGAGTATTTAAAATCACCACCCAGTGCTGAACAATTGGACGTGCTGTTACAATTACTGGCTATAGAGCCGCGTGAGTTAATGCGTAAAAAAGAGTCTGAGTATCAAGAGAATCAATTGGATGATGAAACGCTGGATAGACAGAGCTTGATTAAAGCGATGATAAAACATCCCATATTGATAGAACGTCCTATTGTACTTGCTAACGGTAAAGCTGCAATTGGTCGTCCACCTGAAGCGGTACTAGCTATTTTATGACTAAAATTCTGATTTTATATTTTTCCCGTCATGGGTCTACCGCTGAGATGGCGAATTTAATCGCCCGAGGTGTGGAATCGGTAGAAGGTGTTGAAGCGGTGCTTAGAACCGTTGCCGATATTTCTACTGTATGCGAAAAAACTGCTGATTCTATTCCAGCACATGGCGCGATTTACGCTACGCTAGACGATTTAAAATCTTGTGATGGTTTAGCCTTAGGTAGCCCGACCCATTTTGGTAATATGGCAGCTCCGCTAAAATATTTTATCGATCAAACTACGCCATTGTGGTTATCGAGCGCGTTACAGGGTAAACCTGCGGCAGTGTTTACTTCATCAGCGAGTATGCACGGCGGGCATGAAAGCACCTTATTATCGATGATGTTGCCATTATTACATCATGGTATGTTGATACTTGGCTTGCCTTACAGTGAAGCGGCATTACGCGAAACCTCCACAGGCGGCACACCTTATGGCGCAAGTCATTGGTCACTGGAACAAGGCGGACTTTCTGACCATGAAAAAAGCCTATGCCGTGCGTTAGGTGCGCGGTTAGCTAAAACTGCCCAACGGTTAAAACTCAGCGTATGAAAATAGCACAAATTGGTTATGTGGTTGCATTAGCTGGATTTTTCGGGCTGTTTATTTTATCAATGCTCTGGTATACCGTGCTTGCTCCCCCTACTCAATTTCCTGTTGCCTTGGTTTTGTTGGTCACAGTCACGCCATTATTATTGCCGATGCGTGGTTTATTAAATAGCAAACCAAAAAGCTGTGCGTGGGCAGCTTATATTAGTCTGTTATATTTTATTCATGGCTGTATAGAAACCTACAGCAATCCAAGTGAGCGTTACTATGCGGCATTAGAAGTTATATTTAGTTTAATGCTTTTTTTTGGCGCGATTGCTTATGTTCGTTGGGTAAAAAAGTAGCAACTATTATGTCAATACAATTGCCTTTACAGTTTGAATTCAGAGTCAATCAAACCTTTGCAGATTTTTTTGCAGGGAGTAATCAAGAAATTATTAGTCACTTACAAAATAGTGTTTCGGGTAATGGCGAATTACAAGTTTTTCTTTGGGGACAAACAGGCTTAGGAAAAACACATTTGCTACAAGCCTGTTGTCACCTAGCGCACAGTTTGCACCGTAGTTCCTTTTATTTGGATTTAGCGAGTAGTCATTTGCCTGACGCGGAGATTCTGACAGGATTAGACGGATTAGACTTGGTGTGCTTCGATAATGTTGAGGCGATTGCAGGTAATACCGACTGGGAAATGGCATTTTTTCATTTTTTTAATCAGCATCGAGACAGTGAGCATACCCTCATTATTTCTGCCGCGTGCCTACCAAATGAAATAGATATTAAATTACCTGATCTTAAAACACGGTTAAATTGGGGGTTAACGTTGAAATTACAGCCCTTAATTGATAACGACCGAATTACCGCATTAATTTTTAAAGCCAATCAAATGGGTTTTGAAATTTCCCCACAAGTTGGACTATTTTTACTTAGTCATTACGATCGCGATTTATCCGATTTATGGCAATTATTAAAACAACTCGATAAAGCCTCACTCGCTGCCAAACGCAAATTAACCATTCCGTTTTTAAAACAGATTTTGGATGGCGTTACCTTGTAGCTTAGTCTGTT
>CAIUVX010000193.1 GCA_903902705.1 uncultured Methylococcales bacterium | reverse complement strand
TGGGTTTTATCTACGTCACAGACTTGCGTCTAAGGTCGGGTTCAAACTCTGATCATGCACTCTGCTATAATGCTAGCTAAACAATATAGCAGTTTTCTCCTTTGCTTTGGAGAGATACAAGGTCGGGTTAGGCGATAGCCGTAACCCGACAAAAGCGTGAATTATACTGTGTATGTTGATGTTGCCGAAAATGTCGGGTTACGCTATCGCTAACCCGACCTACAAACTACAAACTACAAATTATTTTACAAAATTAAAACTATCCGCCACTGGTTCAATCTGAAACACGCGATTAGGCATTTTGGTATTGTAGGATTTTTCTTTGCCGTTGGTGTCACGTTCGCGTAATTTGAAAGTATTACAATCGGCGATAAGGTGCGTACCGAATGGCGTTTCTATTGCATCCTGTACCCATTTCACAGGGAAATAACGATTAGTACCCGCGATAGTTTCGATAAGCTGAAAGTTTTTATCGAATATCCGCACTTCACCTTTGCGCGAATTGGACAGCATATAGCCTTTAGAATGCGGGCGGATATGGTGTGCGCCGTTTAAATCGCTGATGACAATTTCGGTTTTTAGTGTTTCTCTATCAATACGCGCCACTTTGCCTTGATAGAACAGGATGGTTAAGATTTTGCTGCTGTCGTAAGGATCAACGATTGCAGAATTCAAATGTGTGGTTTGCAAACGACCTGGGTAATTTTTTAAACGGTGATCTATTTGTTTATTGATAACTCGTGTACCACCACCATAAGCTTGATCGTAGCCGTGTTCAGTTGCCCACCAAGACCAAATCAATTCACCTGATAAATCAAATTCTAAGAGAGCATCCACACCGCTGGCAGTAACTAATAAGCCGCGTTCAGTACGGCGTAACGAGCGTACCTGAGTGAGTAATGGGCTGCGTATTTCTAAATCTATTTCACCGTTATCATTAAGCCTAGCGATATGCTCATCACCTGAGACACCCTCTTCACTACAAGGCAAGCCTGTGATGAAATATAAACCTTCGCCAGCTACATATTGCAATCCAAACGGTTTAATTGGATAAATCTCACCCAGTGACTTAATACCACCTAATTCGCCGTTATGTTCAAATAATTGCAGTTTTCCACCAGGTAAGCCTCTAAAAACATCGTTGGATTTATCTTTTCCCCGAATGATACGATTTAATCTGAACTTGACATAATCCCAATTGGTTTGTGGATAGGAAACGACGAATTTCATGCTGTTTGCTCGGTTGTGTTTTAAATGAAGTCGAAGTGTCGGGTTACGCTGTTCGACAAGCTCACAGCTAACCCGACCTACAATGATGATTTAGCGCATGGATTTCAGGCGACCTGATTTTTTTAAAAATCGCATCGTTAAAAAAGCACTGGTCATAATGACGGTGATGATGATTAAGGCAGTTTGATAATTGCCTAATTGATTAGCTAACTGCAATTTCCACGCAATTAAGGCCACAGGCACCATCACCGACATAAAGATAGTACCACCGTCTTTCACTGCAACGGCAGGCCAGTCGAACTGATAACCTTTGACGGTATCTGAAAATCCTTCAAATTTTGGCATCCAGCGCGGCACATCGGCACAAAAATCAGCGTAGGCTTGACCAAATTTTTCGCTTAAAAAAGTTTCTTCACTGTGAACAATCAAGCGATAAATTGCCAAAAAAGCCAATGAGCCGACAATAATACTGCCCCAATTACCGCCGACAAATAAATAGCCGATGGCGATTAAAATATTGCCAACATACAAGGGATTTCTACAATGAGAAAACAGTCCGCCTGTGACTAAGTCTTCTGCATAAATCCGTCTATTACGTCCACCGCGAACAATGTAGTCCAAGCCAATAGTCGTGATACGAAACAATTGCCCTAATGCAACCATCAGTAAACCTGCTGTCATAACAAAACAACTCGCGGCGTTTGTTAGCGCGACAGGCGGCCATATAAATAGCAGGACTAAAATAAAAACAGGGAAAAGCACGTTACGGGTATGGAAAAGAAAGTTTCCCCATTGATTAAATAAATCATTCATAAGTTTTGAATTTTTATTGGTGAGTAGTTAGTTAATGTTAGGAATACTAATTGCTTAAAGTCAGCAAGGGAGGTTTACCATTGCCATTTTTATGATAATGGTAAATTTTAGGCAAAAAAAAGGGATTACATGGTAATCCCTATTTTTCTTTGGTACCGAGAGCCGGAATCGAACCGGCACGATGTCACCATCACCGGATTTTGAATCCGGCGCGTCTACCAGTTCCGCCATCCCGGCACAGAACCGACATTATAGGCAAACAGCGTTAAAAATGCTAGTCTATTTTCAAACTAAATTTATTATTTTGAACTTACCATGAAAAAAAGTGATTTTAACTATCTATTGCCTGACGCATTAATTGCACAAAAACCTTTGCCAACTCGTGATGCTAGTCGCTTGTTATGTATGAATCGGGACACTGGGCAAATAATCGACCGACAATTTACCAATTTTATCGATTTAATCAATGATAAGGATTTATTAGTTTTTAATGATACCAAAGTAATTCCAGCACGACTGTTCGGTAAAAAAGGTAGCGGCGGTAAAGTTGAAATTTTGATTGAACGCATACTGAATGAGCATCACGCGATAGCACACGTTAGAGCCAGTAAATCGCCAAAAGAAGGGACGTTGATTGACTTGGATAACGGGCATACTTGTGAGGTACAAGGTAGGGAGAATGATTTATTTATTTTAGAATTTAAAGGCAGTGACAGTGTATTAACGCTGTTAGCACACATTGGACACATTCCCTTGCCTCCGTATATTACTAGAGCAGACGATGAATCTGATTTAAGCCGTTATCAAACAGTGTTTGCCAAAAAAGCAGGCGCAGTTGCCGCACCGACTGCTGGATTGCATTTCGATGAAGTATTGCTAGAAAAAATTAACACGAAGGGGGTGAAAACCGCTTTTGTCACTCTGCATGTCGGTAGTGGAACATTTCAACCCGTCAGAGTGGAAAATTTAGCTGACCATTTAATGCACAAAGAATATTTTAGCGTTCCTTCAGCAACGGTTGATGCAGTTCATCAAGCAAGAGCGAGAGGTGGACGAGTGATTGCTATCGGAACAACTGCCGTGAGAGCCTTAGAGTCTGCGTCTAAAAGCGGGCAACTGATAGCAGGTTGTGGTGATACTGATTTATTCATCACACCTAGCTACCAGTTTAAGTCAGTCGATGCCATGCTAACGAACTTTCATTTACCCGAATCAACTTTATTAATGCTAGTTTCTGCATTTGCGGGTTATCGTCCGATTATGAACGCCTATCAACACGCCATCGCTCAGTGTTATCGTTTTTTTAGTTACGGTGATGCGATGTTTTTGAGTCGTTAATTGCTGTTTTGAAAATGAACAACTAAAACAGCTAAGGTAGCAACTATTGAAACCTTAGCTGACAATCAAGCCATCTTCCATGTGTAGCACTTTACCCATTCTTCCTGCGAGTTCGTGGTCGTGCGTGACCACTAGAAAACTGATATTCAGCTCTTGATTTAATTCCAGCATGAGCTGATAAACCGAATCAGCGGTTTTAGTGTCCAGATTACCTGTGGGTTCATCGGCTAAAATCACGCTAGGTTTATTAATCAACGCTCTGGCAATAGCAGCACGTTGTCGCTCACCGCCTGATAATTCACCAGGTTTGTGTTCGATACGATGCCCTAAACCAACACGCTCTAATAACGCAGTAGCGCGAGTTTTGGCTTCCTTGGCTGCTAATCCTGCAATTAATAACGGCATGGCGGCATTTTCCAACACGGTAAATTCACCTAATAAATGATGGGATTGATAGATAAAACCCAGCGATTTATTGCGTAGTTGCGCCAATTTGGTGGTGCTGATTTGGTTGATATTAACGCCGTCCAAAATCACTTCGCCACTGGTCGGTTTATCTAAGCCTCCTAATAAGTGCATCAAGGTACTTTTACCCGAACCAGACACGCCCATAATGGCAACCCGTTCACCTGCGGTAATGGTTAAATCCACGCCTTTTAACACATCAACGTCTAATTCACCTTGATAGCGTTTGGTGAGTTTTTTACATTGTAAAATAATTGCATTACTCATAGCGTAATACCTCGGCTGGATTAACTTTAGCGGCTTGCCAAGCAGGGTAAATGGTGGCAAGCAATGACAGTAAAAATGCCATGCCAGCGGTAGCCCATACATCGCCCCACATTAATTTAGAAGGTAATTCGCTGATGTAATACACTTGGGCGTTTAAAAATTTTACATGAAACAGTTGTTCAATCGCACTGACTAATTCGGGGACATTAATGGCGAGCAATACTCCACAAATGACACCCAGTATCGTGCCGAACAATCCAATAACCGTACCCAACACCATAAAAATCCCCATCACTGACGCAGAGGTTAGCCCCTGAGTTTTTAAAATGGCGATGTCGCTACGTTTATCTGTTACCACCATAATCAGCGTAGAAACAATGTTAAACGCCGATACTGCAACCATGAGCAACAGAATAATCGACATCACCTTTTTTTCCATTTTTATGGCTTGGAAAAAATTGTCGTGCGCCATTGTCCAATCACTCACTGAATATTTATCGGCAAAGGTTTTGGCTAACGAGGCGGTAATTTGAGGTGCGTTTAGTAGGTCGTCCATTTTAATGCGTAAAGCCGACACGCTGTTTTCCATGCGAAATAATTTAGCTGCATCATCGATATGAATCAATGCCATGTTGCGGTCATATTCATACATACCGACTTGAAAAATACCAACCACGCTAAAGCGGCGCATTCTAGGCACAACACCTGCGGGGGTAGAATTAACTTGCGGGCTAATGATGGTGACTTTATCGCCTACAGTAACACCCAAATAATTCGCTTGTTCTAACCCTAAAATAATACCGTATTCACCCGCTACTAAATCTGATAATTGTCCTAATTTCATTTTATCGGCTATTTCAGATACTTTACTTTCATAGTCAGGCAAAATGCCACTGACCATCGTGCCGTTGACGCGACGATCCGCATTAATCATCACTTGTCCAGTAACAAAAGGCGCAGAACCTTGAACATGAGGATACGTTTTTAATTGCTGCTCTAAGGCGTGCCAATCGTCTAATTGACCATATAGCCCTGTGATAGTGGCGTGTGAAGTCATGCTCAGCATACGCTCGCTGATTTTATCGACAAAACCATTCATCACTGATAACACAGTAATCAACGCGGTGACGCTCAAAGCAATTCCCAGCACTGACGCTAAGGTGACAAAGGAAATAAACTGCGTGCGCCGTTTAGCCCGCGTATAACGCAAGCCGATATAAAAAATAAGGGGTTTAAACATGAAGTCTCTGAGGAGTGATTGATAGTTAAGCTTGACGGCATACGGGGCAGTAGCCGTACAAATATAAACCGTGATCGGTTAATTCATAACCTAATTTTTCGGCAATTTCTCTTTGGCGGATTTCAATCGACTCATCGGTAAATTCATCCACTTTGCCACATTTAAGACACAAAATATGATCGTGATGGGTACTAGTTGATAATTCAAAAATAGAATTACCGCCCTCAAAATGATGACGACTCACTAAACCAGCGGCTTCAAATTGTGTTAATACTCGATAAACGGTTGCCAAGCCTATATCTTCGTCTTCGCTTAATAAAATTTTATAGACTTGTTCTGCGGTTAAATGGCGTTTATCTTGCTGTTTTTCTAAGATTTGCAGAATTTTAAGCCGTGGTACCGTAACCTTTAACCCTGCATTCTTTAAGTTGTACGTTTCCAACATTCATCTCCTGTTAAATCGCCGTGGGCGCATTGTGTAAGTTAAGTACATTGTAGCATGACAGTTTTATAGGATAATCTTTTAACATCCTGTATCATTTTAGTTTTTTTAAACCTTTCCTGCTATCAAATGAGAAAATCGCTTTTTTCTTTCACTCTATTGGCAAGCTTGACGCTAACTTCCTGTTCCACGATTTTAAACAACTTGCCAGGTGTTTATACCCTAGAAATTCAACAAGGTAATATTGTTGATCAAAACATGATTAATCAACTCAAACCCAATATGGATAAACGGCAGGTGCTGTACATCATGGGTTCGCCAATGCTAACAGATTTTTTTCACAAAAATCGTTGGGATTATGTTTACTACGATAAGCCTAGTGGTGACGACCCCGTAGAAAAGAAAGTCTTCTTGGTGTTCAAAGAAACCGATGGTATGGAAAAATTAGCGGGGTTATTCGGTGACTTTAAACCCAGTAATCTGCCTGTGCTAAAGCCCTCTAATGAAATGATTGTAGATTTACCTAAGCGGGAAGTTGATAGAACTTTGTGGGAAATGATTACTGGATTATTTGGCTTTGACGGCAGCGACACTGACAGCTCTGCGCCAAAAGGAAAATCAAGTGCCACAGCGAATTTGCCATTTTAAAGTCTTCACAGGGCTAAAAGGTGTGCGGGTATATCACGGATATTCGCTACAAAGTATTAGTATAAATACTAACAACCCCGTATCGTTATTGTATTTTATGGAAACGTCTTCTATTCTTTATTCGGTAGGTTAATGAATCGAAAAATATTAGAATTTGAGAACTAACATAATGAACATAATTGATTTGCGTAACAAATTACAGCAATCATCAACGGAACGGCGTATTTCTTCTGATAACCGTAAAGTGTCTTATCAATTTGGTTCACCAGAGTGGTTAGAACGCATGAAAAACAAAGAACTTAAATACCTAGAGGAGGAACGTCGTAAAATCATTAGACGCAGTGAAGATCAAGAATCTATCACTGAATCTGAAACTATCGATACTGAAAAAACAGTCAAGCGGATTTTTCTAACTCCAGGGGAAAAAAAATTGCTTCAAGACATCTATCTAAGTGATTTAGATTAATGCCTTTCAGAAACACTACTGAATGAACCTGCTGGAGTCCAAAATATATTTTGGACTCCAGCCCTCAAAGAATGACTATGCCATTGCCTCTACAATTGCATTGCCCATTTCAATCGTTCCCGCTTTAGAATTAGGATTTAGATCGGGGGTAACATAGTTACCTTCGTTAACCACTTTTTCTACCGCTTTTAATACACGATCCGCCGCTTCAATCTCGCCGATATGATTTAACATCATCGCACCTGCCATAATCACAGCGGTTGGATTAGCCAGATTCTTACCCGTAATATCAGGCGCACTGCCATGTACCGCTTCAAATAACGCCGCATCTGCACCAATATTGGCACCTGGAATTAGCCCCAAACCACCGACTAATCCAGCAGTTAAATCCGATAAAATATCGCCGAACATATTAGTGGTAACAACCACATCAAATTGTTGTGGATTCATCACCATGTGCATACACGCGGCATCAACGATTTTTTCGTCAAACTCAATGTCAGGATACAATGCTGCGACTTCTCTAGCCACATTCAAAAACAAACCCTGCGTATATTTTAAAATATTGGCTTTATGACAGACAGTGACTTTTTTACGCTTATTGTCACGCGCATATTGAAACGCATAATGCACAATACGCTCTGAAGCCACACGAGTAACGACTGCCAAACTTTCGGCAACATCTTTTTTTGGCGTAAGATAATGCTCCAAACCCGCATACAGCCCTTCGGTATTTTCACGGACGATGACAATATCGACATCCTCATAACGAGTTTTTATACCCGCCCAACTTTTTGCAGGACGCACATTAGCATACAAATCATACTGTTGACGCAACGCGACATTAATACTTCTAAACCCCGAACCTACCACAGTGGTTAACGGGCCTTTAAATGCCAAACGGGTTTTATCAAACGAAGCCAGTGTCTCATCGGGTAACGGATTACCAAATTTTTCAAATGCCGACAACCCCGCATAAGCTTCTTCCCACTGAATTTTTGCCCCTGATGCGTCAATTACTTTAACCGCCGCATCCATAATAGAAGGCCCAATACCATCCCCTTTAATCAATGTTACAACGCGCATTCGTTTCTCCACGATTTAATAAAATTGTAATGATACACAGAAATAGTGACTGTTCACAGAAAACTGACCATAAAACCCGTAAACACAGCGTATTTTTAAGTTGTGAGATAAGCATTCATGCTAACCCTGTTAATCAAGTGCAACAAGAAATTAAACACGCTATCGTTATTTTTGGAGTAGCATTATGGTATTACAGCAGTTAGTAGTTGCTTAAATGGAGTTCAATAGCTAAAACCTTCACAGTCTCTTTGGCTATTGGCTAAAAACAGCTAAAGCTGTTTTACTCCATCTGTAGCGCAACAATCCTAATGTATTTTCAATCCCTAAAAACAGGAGACTTACGCAATGAAGATTTTGATAACAGGTGGTACAGGTTTAATAGGTCGTAGGCTATGTAAGGCTTTATTGGCAAAAGGTCATGAGCTGACGGTATTAAGTCGCAAGCCAGAAACAGTGGCAACTAAATGCGGCGCGGCGGTTCAAGCAATGACAACATTGGGTGAATGGCACACCGATACGGTTTTCGATGCCGTGATTAATCTAGCGGGCGAACCGATTGTCGATGCGCGTTGGACAGCAGAGCGTAAACAACGCTTATGGCAAAGCCGCGTTAGTATCACCGAAGCATTAATACAATGTATTGCCAACGCTACCCATAAACCCAGCGTATTGTTAAGCGGTTCAGCGACAGGCTTTTATGGTGACGGTGGCGACACTATTCTGGAAGAATCTCGATTACCTGCGACAGATTTTGGTGGACAATTATGTAGTGCGTGGGAAAGCGTCGCACAAACCGCTGATGCGTTTGGTGTGCGAGTGTGTTTATTACGCACAGGCTTAGTGCTGGATTCCGCAGGTGGCTTATTGGGCAGAATGCTATTACCGTTTAAACTCGGTTTAGCGGCACGACTCGGTGATGGTAAGCAATGGATGAGCTGGATTCATGTTGATGATTATGTCGCTATCGTATTGTTGCTATTGGAAAACCAGCAAGCGACGGGTGCTTATAATATGACTGCACCAAAACCTGTCACCAATAGTGAATTTACCCAAACTCTGGCACAAGTATTACACCGCCCTGCCCTATTTGTCGCGCCAGCGTTCTTGTTAAAATTACTGCTAGGGGAAATGTCAGTTTTATTATTAGGTGGGCAACGGGCGTTACCGACCAAGTTACAAACATTGGGTTATGATTTCACTTATGCGAATCTTGAGACGGCATTAAAATCTTTATTGTGAATTCTAAACGCTATAAAAACGTGTTATTTACTCAATTCTAAAAGCTCCAGCTTTTGTGTGAGCCAGAGCTTGTTCAATTGTTTTTAAGGAGAACAATCATGCTCTGGTTACTCGCATTTATCATTCTGGCTAGTGTTTTAAGCTATCGCCAAGCCACCATACATCAAGCTGCGTTGTGTATCGGTTTACTACTAGGTGGCTATAGTCTTGTTAACCTATTTAATGAAAATCTCTGGATTACTTATTTAGTTATTTTTATTCCAATCACTGTGCCGTTTATACGCCAAAAACTCATCAGTCGCTGGATATTTCAGTGGATGAAAAAAGCCTTGCCCACCATGTCAAAAACCGAACATGAGGCACTAGAAGCGGGGAATACTTGGTGGGATGCTGAATTATTTTCAGGTAAGCCACACTGGAAAGTATTGCAGGATTTTCCGATGATTAAACTCACTGCCGATGAGCAAGCCTTTATCGATGGTGACGTAGAAACCTTGTGCGCGATGCTCAATGATTGGGATATTACTCATAAACGTAAAGATTTACCGCCCGAAGTCTGGGACTATATCAAACAGCACAAATTTTGCGGCATGATGATTCCTAAAACCTACGGTGGTTTGGAGTTTTCTGAAACTGCGCATTCTGAGGTAGTAATGAAAATCGCCAGTCGTTGTACCACGGCGGCAGTCACGGTGATGGTGCCTAATTCTCTTGGACCTGCCAAGTTACTATTAAATTACGGCACGGAAGCGCAAAAAAATTATTACTTGCCACGTTTAGTTTCGGGTGAGGAAATTCCTGCCTTTGCCTTGACCAGCCCTGTTGCGGGTAGTGATGCAGGGGCAATGACTGATACGGGTATTGTATGTACTCAAGATGGAGTGTTAGGCATACGGTTAAATTGGGAAAAACGCTATATTACTTTAGGTCCTATTGCCACCGTATTGGGTTTGGCATTTAAACTTTATGATCCCGATAAACTCATCGGTGAGACTGAAGCTATCGGTATCACGGTAGCGTTAATTCCCACCAACACAGCAGGCATATCTATCGGCAGACGGCATTATCCCTTAGATTCAGCTTTTCAAAATGGACCGAACTGGGGTAAAGACGTCTTTATTCCGCTGGATTATTTAATCGGTGGTGTAGCGCAAGCAGGTAATGGCTGGAAAATGCTAATGCACAGTTTGACCACAGGCAGAGCAGTTTCCTTACCCGCACTCAGTGTTGCTGCGTCTAAATTTACTTGTCGTAATACGGGGGCGTACTCACGCATACGCAAACAATTTAATGTGCCGATTGGTGAACTAGAAGGTATCGAAGAACCGTTAGCGCGTATGGCAGGCGAAACCTATATTGTCGATGCTGCCAGATGCGTAACGAATGCCGCGTTAGATAATGGCGAACGCCCTGCGGTGATTTCCGCAATTTTAAAATATGAGCTCACTGAAAGAATGCGCCGCGTGCTTAATGACGGCATGGATATACAAGGTGGTTCAGGGATTTGTTTAGGGTCGAAAAATTATTTAGGGCGTTTATATCAAGTTATCCCCATTAGCATCACTGTGGAAGGTGCGAACATTCTCACCCGCACCATGATGATTTTTGGGCAAGGTGCGATACGTTGCCATCCCTTTATTCAAAAAGAAATGGCAGCAATACAAGCCAATGACTTGGCACAATTTGATAGCCTGTTATTTCAGCATCTTGGTTTTTGGGCGCGTAATAAAACCGCCGCTTTTTGGTTAGGCTTAACGAATGCGCGGTTTTATCAGACCTTAGGCGATAACAACACACAACGCTATTACCGACAAATTGCCCGTCTCAGTGTTGGTTTCGCGCTAGTCACTGATTTTGCGCTACTCACTTTGGGCGGTTCATTAAAGCGTAAAGAGCGATTATCAGGACGTTTTGCCGATGTATTAAGTAATTTATATTTATGCTCTTGTGTGCTGAAACATTATGAAAACCAAGGCAGTCAGCAAGATGACGCGCCGTTATTACATTGGGCGTGTCAACACACGCTATACCGCGCCCAGCAATCTTTACTAGCGATTTTTTACCTATTGCCGTTTCGTCCTGTCGCGTGGGCATTGCGTAGCATTGTTATTTTTCCATTCGGTAAACCTAACACGCCACCTAGCGATAAACTGATTCATCAAACCGCAGCCTTACTGTTACATGATTCAGCTACGCGTGACCGTTTAACGCAGGGCATTTATATCAACAACAATCCCGATGATGCGACAGGCAGAATTGAAGTTGCTTTTAAAGCCGTATTAGCCTCAGCACCTGTGGAAGCAAAAATTCGCGCCGCTAAATTGGGTAAAGGCGATGTCCTTGCGTTGCTAGGTACCGCATTAGCGCGTGGAATTATTACTCAAGAAGAAGCGGCATTAATCCGTGTTGCCGAGCAAGCTCGCTTAATAGCCATTAGCGTGGATGATTTTGATGCGAATGAAATTCTTGGACGATGAATTAACCAGTATAAAAAGAGAAGCGAGTTATTTAAATCGCTTCCATCTACCGTGAATATAATCTAATGCTTCTTGTATATTCAAATCACGCGTTCCCCCACCTGTACGAACAAAAAATTTGGGAGCGTTACCTTGATCTAAAAATACGGGTCTGGGCGCAGGGGAAACAATAAGCCGACACACGTCTTTATCGTCAATTACATGAAATAACACATGAACAAACTGGCAAAGATCTGTGCCTAAATTGTTTGCAATAGAGGTCATTAAATTTTGTTCAAAACCATCTTGACTGGGTTTTTTCAAGGTTTGATAATCTTTTTCCAGCCCAATAATGTCGCCATTATCTGTCACACCAATCAGTAATGTTCCTCCTATTGGGCTATTTAAAAAACCTGCCAGTGTTTTTAATACCACGCCTTCCAGCGAGCGATTGATGCGTGACTCGACCATATCCCAACGTAACGAAGATTTGAATTCTAAATGTGAGCCTTCGCCTTGCTGAATAATTGAAAAAATATTTTTGTTCAGCTCAGCTTTTAAGTGATCAATATTAATTACGCGCTTATGAATAAATTTGTATAACACTAGGGAAAATAATCCCAGCATCGCGCCAATTTCGGCGTAAAACATAATCAATACAAAGTTATCTCGGGAAATTTTCCCCGTCAACATATAGCCAATCTGCGTTAGCACATACTCGATTGATGACAGCGGGTCGGCTGTTTGTTCACGCGCATAAATGTAGTCGTAACTTGGAGCTAATACCAAAATGCCAATTAATGCACCCGTGATAGCAACGATAAGATAAAGCTTGAATTGTTGATGCCAAATTGACAATATCAGTAAAAAAAATCTTTTCATGATGGTAGTTAAGCTCTCTTTAGTGTTGCACGCAGCCAAATTAAACTGCTTACGATAACGTATATCAGAAAGCTAAATAGTCGCCATGCTCACTGCGTGATTAACGTATTCAATAATAACCCCTCCAACCTTAATTATTGCTTAGAATGGCTTTTAAATACTTGATAATGCTTGTCGCTATCGAAACTCATCACATTGTAAGGGTCTTTTTTACCGTCCATTTCCATGCCAGGTGTACCGCTAGGCATTTGTGGTACAGCAATACCAACTACGTTGGGCTTAGCTTTTAGCAAGGCTTTAATATCGTCTGCTGGAACATGACCTTCTACCACATAACCATTCACCACTGCAGTATGACAGGATGCCATTTCATCACTGACACCGTACTTGTGTTTGATCGCGTTCATATCCTCAGTAGGAATGTCTTTGATAGTGAAGTTATTTTGTTTTAAATGTTCCATCCATTTACCGCAACAACTACACGTTGGGCTACGGTAAACGGTAATGGCGGTTGGCTCTTCCGCTTGTGCGGGAATGTTGCTGAGCATCAAGCTGATAGCGAAAAGAATTTTTAGTGATTTCATATTGCACCTAGTTAATTAGGAGTCCAAAACACGTTTTGGACGTTTTTAATCAGTCCAAGTCATGCCTTGGACTCCGAACATCAAAGCTCTGCATGATAAGCAGGGCTGTATTGATGGACGGCATCCACCATCGCTTTAACGTGTTCTGGATTAATATCGGGTAAGATTCCATGCCCTAAATTAAACACATGACCTGAGCCTTGACCGTATTTTTGCAGAATAGTTTTGACTTTTTCAGTGATGATCTCAGGTTGAGCATACAAGGCAATCGGATCCATATTACCTTGTAAAGCCACTTGATTACCGACTCTGGCGCGGGCGTTGGCTATATCCGTTTGCCAGTCTAAACCTAGCGCGTCATAACCTGCATCCGTCATAACTTCTAACCATTGTCCACAACCTTTACTGAATAAAACCGTAGGAATTTGCTGTCCATCTACTTGCGTATTAAGCAAGCTACGAATTTGTTTGGCGTAATACAACGAAAATTCTGCATAATCTTCTGTACTGAGGACACCACCCCAAGTATCAAATAACATCACTGCTTGTGCGCCAGCGGCAATTTGCGCATTTAAATAACTCGCTACCGATTGAGCAAGTTTATCAAGTAGCGTGTGCATGACTTTGGGTTGTTCGTACATCAAGCCTTTAACGCGGTGAAAACTCTTGCTACTGCCACCTTCGACCATGTAAGTTGCCAACGTCCACGGACTGCCAGAAAAACCAATCAGCGGCACGCTACCCGCCAAATTTTTACGAATTAACCGTACTGCGTCCATGACATAGCGTAATTCTAATTCGGGGTCTGGAATCGGCAAACGCTCAATATCTGCCGCTGTGCGTAGCGGATGGTGAAATTTGGGTCCTTCGCCTTCGGTAAAATACAGCCCTAAACCCATTGCGTCAGGAATAGTGAGTATGTCAGAAAATAATATCGCGGCATCAAAATCAAAACGGCGTAATGGCTGTAAGGTCACTTCACAAGCGAGTTCTGGATTGGTGCAGAGATTTAAAAAACTGCCTGCTTGTTCGCGTACTTGGCGGTACTCAGGCAAATAGCGTCCTGCTTGACGCATCATCCACACAGGGGTGTAAGCAACAGGTTGTTTTAACAAAGCTTTAATAAAAGTATCGTTTTTTAATGTCATCGTGTTTTGTTTTCGTCTGTTAGCGGTTTATAGCAATGTTTAGTGATTCTAGCACCGAACTAAACCAAGCTAAGTTAAGGATGTTATTTTTTGACAACACTAGCAATAGATAGCCAGCGGCACATAAACCAAGCACCACCGTTATCACCCACCGTGCTGTTGGTTTTTTACGTTTTTGCGGATGGTTCAGACTGGATAGTTGGGCAATAATTTTTTCTGGAATGCCGTGAGTTTGTTGATAGACACTGGCTATCATGCTATCGGTAATGCCATGCACTGGTACTTCAAACACCGATTTTATCGCTAAATGCTGTAAAAAATCGCCGCATTGCGATTCGGATAAGGGGGGGATTTCAATGATATGGCATTCTTCTATCGCGCTATCGGAATGAGTTTTTATCGCTAAATCATCGTGACTTAGGACAAAAACAACTTTTAACACAGGATGGGAATTCGCGTAGTCAATAATTGTGGTGATTAATTGCGGTGCTAAACTGCCTGCATCATCGATTATCAAGACAATTTTTTGTTGCTGCTTTGTTAATTGCTCAAAAAAACTCTCTAAAGTTTGCGTAGGTGAGTGTGTTTCAAGGAGCTGAGTTTGTATTTGCTCAACGGTCAAATCCTCCCTGCCCTGCACTGTGCAGGTCTGCCATAACACATTACGCCGTTGTTGAAAAACCTTCAGTAAGGTCGTTTTGCCCACACCTTTAGAGCCACAAAGTACAATGGCGTGTGGTGAATTGCTCAGTAAGTGAATTAATAACTCTAATTTTTCTGTGCGTTCTTGTGTTATCAGAGAATAATCTACAGTGCTTTGATTGCTCATCCGATAGGGAAAATCCTTACTCTCTACCATAGGTTTTCAGTGTCAATCCTAACAAGTCTTGATCTACATAAATTGGCAACGTCGCTTTACCAATTTTTTCCAACAATATGAGGCGAATATTGCCATCGATATTTTTTTTATCGACTGCCATCAATTCCAAAAAACGCTCGCTATCAAGAGCTTTTGGCGGCGTAGTCGGTAAATTGGCTTGCTCAAATAAGGCGATAATTCTGTTCACATCGGCATCGCTTAACCAGCCTTTGCGCCGTGATAAATCTGCGGCTTGGCAAGTACCAATCGCTACCGCTTCACCGTGTAAATAATGTCCGTAGCCTGAGCCTGTTTCAATGGCATGACCGAAAGTATGCCCCAAATTTAGCGTTGCCCGCACCCCTGTTTCGGTTTCATCCTCGGCAACAACTTGCGCTTTATTTAAACAAGATTGTTCAATGGCGTAGGCTAATGCGGCGTTGTCTCTGGCTAATAATGCTGAGATATGATTTTCTAGCCACACAAAAAATTCGGCATCTCTGATTAAACCGTATTTAATAACCTCAGCCAATCCAGCTGATAATTGTCTATCATCCAAAGTATTCAAAACACTGGCATCAGCAATCACACATTGCGGCTGATAAAACGCACCTATCATGTTTTTGCCCAGCGGATGATTCACGCCTGTTTTTCCACCCACAGAAGAATCTACTTGTGCTAACAGTGTGGTAGGAATTTGCACAAAGGCAATGCCACGTTGATAACACGCCGCTGCAAAACCGCCCATGTCGCCAATTACACCGCCACCTAAGGCAATTAGCGTAGCATTACGGCTAAATTTTTGTGCAAGCAATTTATCAAAAATATGCGCAACATATTCCAATGTTTTGTACTGTTCACCATCAGGCAATATCACCGTTTCTACACAGTAATCTTGTAACTGCTGCAATACCTTTTCAAGATACAAAGGAGCGATAGTGCTATTCGTAACGACTAACACCTGTTTGGCTTTGATATGCTGGGTTAATAATACCGCTTGGCTGAGTAAATCAGCACCGATATAAATTGGGTAACTACGCTCACCTAGCTCTACTTGTAATACTTTCATGGTGTTAACGATAAACGGATTTGTATTCTTCTAGGATGTGTGTCACAACGACTTTACTCTGCAAAACCCCTGTGTCAATTTTATAATCAGCACAGGATAAATACAGTGGCTCACGTTGAGCGAATAGCGTTTCTATGCGCTCTCTAGGATTATCAGTATTTAATAAAGGACGCTGAGTGTCTCTACGAGTCCGCTCTAATATGCGGTCTACTGAACATTGTAAATAAACAATAAAACCATTTTCTTTCAATAGCTGGCGATTTTCTTCACGCAATATCGCGCCGCCACCTGTTGCTAACACAATACCGTCCATTTTGGTGAGTTGTTGTAGCATTTTATGCTCTCTATCCCGAAAACCTTCTTCACCTTCAAATTCAAAGATGGTAGGAATATCAACACCTGTACTTTCTTCTATCGCCTTATCACTGTCGTAAAAAGGCAATTTAAGTGTTCTTGCTAATTGGCGACCTATGGTGGTTTTTCCTGCACCCATGAGACCAACTAAATATATATTCTCGAATCGCGACATAACAGCTCTGCTTATCTTGGGTTACACATTAAAAAAAGGGGGCATTATGCCCCCTTTTTGCGCTAAGTAGAAGCTATCAATCACTCGCTTGATTATCTTTAACGATTTTTGGGGTGATGAAAATCAACAATTCAGTCTTATTATCTAGCTTTCTGGTGTTCTTAAACAAAAAGCCAATACCAGGTAAATCAGCAAAGAAAGGGACGCTATTAAGACTATCGGTGATTGTTTCCTGAAAGATACCGCCCAACACGACTGTTTCACCATCCAATACATGGGCGTTAGTATGAATTTCTCTTTTGTCGATTGTGACTTGACCCGTAGGCGTTGGTGTTCCAGCACTATTGTTGGTAATGTTAAGTTTCATGATAACACTGCCGTTCGGTGTTATCTGTGGTGTAACCTCCAATTCCAATACTGCTTCTTGAAAGGTAGTCGTCGCCACTGCTGCTGCACCGCCTGTGCCTATTTGAGATGATGAATAAGGAATTGATACCCCTTGCTTGATAGTTGCCTGACAACGGTCGGCAGTCATTACGCGAGGATTAGAAATCAGCTCGCCTTTCCCTTGTGACTGTAAGGCTTGTAGTTCAAGATTCAACACATAATCTGCACCGCGCACCAACGTCATACCTAATGCCCCCATTGGTGTACCTGATGTTCCAAGACTAACCAACTGATCTCCTACGTTACCTAGTAGCCCTGTTGTTGTGCCATTGCCAGGTACTACATTACCTTTAGTTTCTGCTCCACCGATAAGAACGCCTTTACCACTACCGCTAATACCCACTCTTGCACCGCCAAATTTAACCCCTAATTCTTTGACAAAGTTATTGGTGGCAACCACAATTCTGGACTCAATCATAACTTGCTTAACAGGAACATCCAGCTTGTGAATCAAGTCTCTGACTTCATCTAAACGTTTTGCCGTTTCACGAATAATAAGAGTATTAGTTCTTTGATCGACAACTACCGAGCCGCGTGCAGTAATCACATTTACGCCCACTTTGTTACTGTCATCATTTGCTGATGCTGTACTGCCAGTCATGCTTTCGCCTTGCCCTGAGCCATTCATACCACCCTGAGAGGTGTTACCAGTTGTTTGTTGAGGTGTCGGTGTTGAAGGTGATGCAGCTACACCGCCAGCCGTTGCCGAAGCACTGCAAGTATTGACACCCCCACTCGATCCATTTAATAGCGGAATTAAAGCTCCCGCATTGGCATAATTAATCTTAATATACTCAGTGGATAACGGTTCTACTGCCGCAATTACCGATGCGGTTGCGCGTTCTTTTTCTTTATAGGTTCTAATTCTGTCTAAGGGTGAAATCAGCGTGACATTACCTGTTTCATATTTACCTAAGTCTTTGGTCATCATAATAAAAGCTAATGCTTCATCCCAAGGGACATCATCAAGCTTTAGAGTAATATTACCCGTGACATCATCACCCGCAACCACATTCTGCCCAGTAAATTCAGCCAAAATTGCGATAACACTGCGTATCTCAATTTCTTGAAAATTGAGCGATAGTCGATCACCTGTGAATTTTGCTTTCGATTTCTCTAATGCCTGTTTTTCATTTTGACTTAAAGGTCGAAATTCAACCGTTAACAAGCCATTAGATTGAAACGAAGAATAATCATAAAGATTATTTTGCAAAGTCACACTTAGGCTGGTTTCCTTACCTGAAGAAACAGCATCAATAAATTTTACAGGTGTTCCAAACTCAGAAACATCCAGTCTTTTTGATAGGTTACTAGGTAAGCGAGTATTGACAAAACTTAATACCACTTTTCCAGCTTGTTCCTTGGTATTAACAATCGTGTTAGGGTTTGCCAGTGAGATCAAAATACGTCCCTCACCTTTTCCTCCGCGTTTAAAATCAAAGCCACTAATCGCTTGTTCAGGCATTAACGTGGGAATAACCGACTTGTTTGGATTACCGCGACCAGCAGGCGTAACAGCTAATGCAGAAGCAGGTAAAGGTAAGACATTTTTTTGAGAAATCGGCTCAAATGCTGTTGCAGGTTTGCCTTGTGTCAACGTCAGAACTACTTTATTACCAACAATTTTGGTTTCAAATGGCGTTGATTCAAGTAGATTAACAACAACACGAACCCTGTCAGCTTCGGACGCGACAAACACATTGCTGACAGCCCCCTGATTAATGGGATACATTTTTTTAGTCAGTGCGTTTTTTATTCCCGAAAAATCCAGAGCGATTCGTGCAGGATTGTCAGTTTGAAATACTTTTGGTAAGGTAGCAATTCCGCCACTCATTTCCAATTGTACTTGCAATTTATTGTCTGCTAATGCAACCACACCAACGTTTACAAGACTCAAATCACCAGCTCTAACAGGGGTAATGTGAGCGACGAGTAACAACAACCCCAAACCAATATAGGCGCATAGAGATCGCCACATTTTATTCAACATAACGCCACCTTGTTTATTAGTCATCACTTATCCTCCTTTTTCATCTGTCAACATCACCGACATTTGTTGTTCACGCCATGTACCAGGCTTATCTGGGACTATTTCCATTAATTCAATTTTATCGACACTGACACGAATAATTTTTCCGTAATTTTGCCCCATATAATTACCAGCTTTAACACGATAAACGGTGTCATCACTGGATTTTACCAAGCCCCATAGCGTTGATTTCATGTCAACAGTGCCAATCATCTTTAAGGTCTCGATAGGAAAAGCCTCTAGCTCTTCCTTACGGCGAGAGGTATCTGGTTTTATGCCGCTACCCGCTGCTGCTTCCTGCTCACCAATTACCCCAGTAGGTTTTAGTGGTTTAAAAGGATCACGCAAATCTTCAGGTTTAAATTCAAATGGAATAATTACTTTAGGTTCAGGTAGCCCTTTAATGGTACCTTTGGGCTTAAGCTTAACGTCTGCAATATACTGGTGTAAGTCTGAAAAATTGTTATCACTACACCCCGCTAATAATGCTAGAAAAATAGTGCAAATTATTGGTACATTGCCCGCTTTGCGATGCAACAATAGCAATTTGTAATTTCTCATTGTTTGCCTCTCTTTTTCTTCCTAGCATCGGCTGGATTGGTGCTTGCCGCTTCATTGTAGGTTTTAACTGTCGCATTCATTTCCAAAACACCTTCTTTGTCGTAAGGTGAGATATTGACATCATGTACGGTAACAATTCTAGGTAAGGAAGCTAAGCCACTGACGAATAAACCAATCTCTTCATACTTCCCCATTACCTCAATTTTAATGGGCAACTCTGAGTAGAAATCCTTAAGAACGGGGGCTTCTGGCTTAAATAATTTAAATTCTAAACCACTCGCCAATCCTGTCTGCGAAATATCAACCAGCAAACTAGCTACTTCTGCCTCGGTGGGCATTTGCTTGATCATTTCATCTAACGAGGCTTCAATTTGTGTGAGCTGATACTGATAGTCGGGTAGGTTTGCCGCTTTTGCTTGTTTTTCCTCAAACGAGGCTCTTAATTCGACTTCTTTTTGCTGGACAGCTTCAAATGCACCTATTTGATCAAGCGTATCGAAGTAAATACATCCACCAGCAACCATTGCACAAACAATCAGTATTGTCGTTGCTTTTACAGCTAGCGGCCATGTTCCCGCTGCATTAGGATCCCAATTAATTTCTGATAGATTCATCATGCACCCTTATTTAGTCACTTCGACTTTAGTAGCGTCAACAGTTGATTTGCCTAGTGTTGCTTTCATCTTAAAATTACTTTGCGTTGATGTCGATTTAGCATCCTCTGCCTTAATCTCCTCTAATACGGGTGACTGTAGCCAGTTTGAGGCATCAATTGCTCGCATAAAAGCAGAAACTCGTGCGTTTGATTGGGACTTACCTTCAAAAACCAACGCTTGTCCCGTTTGAGAGAATTTGGTAAGAAAAACACCATCTGGCGTATTTCTAGGAATCTCATCTAACAAATGCACAACTTCAGGGCGACTTTCTTGTAATTTTTGAATCAGCTCTATTTTTGCTAGCAACTTATTTTTAGTGTCTTCGATGTTTTTAATTTCGCCGAGTTTTACGTCCAATCTGATTATTTCTTCTTCAAGTATTGCGTTTCTTTGCTGCTGATATTCCTGCTTACCTTGAATCTGCGTATGAATAAAACCAAAGACAGCCAAAGTCAAAAACGCAAGCCCACCCATTGTAGTTAAAAAATCTTTCTTTTTTTGTCTACGAAGCTCTTCCCGCCAAGGAAGTAAATTGATTCTGGCCATTAATCAAAACTCCTTAATGCCAAACCACATGCAATCATCATGGCAGGAGCATCATTACTCAAAATCTGAGGTTTTATTTTATTGGACAGTGCCATATTCACGAATGGATTGGCAATATGGACAGGCACGTCCAGACTTTTTTCGACCAATTTTTCAATACCTGGAATAGAAGCACAACCACCCGCCAAAATAATGCCGTCGATACCTCTATTTGCAGAGGATGCAACAAAAAATTGTAACAAGCGTTGAATTTGTTGCACCATCGCTCGTTTGAATGGATCAAGTACATCAGCATTATAGTTATCAGGTAAACCACCGTGTTTCTTTGCCAAGCCTGCCTCTTCATAGGACAGACCATAACGACGCTGAATTTCTTCAGTTAATTGTTTACCACCAAATACCTGCTCTCTTGCATAAACTGCGCGTCGATCATGCAAAACATTTAATGTTGCCATAGTTGCACCTATATCTGCTATGGCAAAGGTATGTCCATCTACTGAATCAACAAACTGTTCGGATAACAAGGTAAAGGCATTTTCCATTGCAAAAGCTTCAACATCGACAATTCTGGTTTTTAACCCAGCTTTTAATAAAGCCTCAACGCGATCATCGACATTTTCCCTACGCGATGCAGCAAGCAATACATCAACCATTTCTGGATTATTTTCGTTGATACCTTGAACTTCAAAATCAAAGTTAATTTCATCAAGTGGATACGGTACATATTGATCAGCTTCCAGCATAATCTGCTCTTCCATTTCATCATCGGAGAGAGACGCTTCCAGCGTTATAATTTTGGTCATCACCGCAGACCCAGAAACAGCAACTGTTGCTTGTTTTGCTTTTGTACCAGATTGCTTAACAGCTGCTTTTACAGCATCGGCGATGGAATTGACATTTGCAATATTCTTATCAATAACAGCATCTTGAGGCAAAGGCGATACAGCATAACTTTCGACTCGGTAGCGCGTACCTACCCTGCTTAATTCCAGTAACTTTACAGCGGCTGAACTTATATCAATACTAAGAACAGAATCCTGTTTGTTGCTAAACCAGCTCATTACACACCCTTAAAAAGCTTATCGTTAATGTAACCAACATTGCAATGACATTGCTTTTAAAGTCTGTCATTGCAAAATTTGTTACTGTCAGGGAAGAGTATAGTAGTAGTTTTTTTAAATGCTAAAAATTAATCGACTCATTTTCTCGAAAAATATCGAACTACAACCATCATCCAATTAGTAAAACAACTCTTCATTAAAATAAATACAGCAGAAATTGTCATCTTCAACGCCCTGAGTATAGACCATAACAAAGCGCATTAACGCAAGCTGTCAAAAATAAAAATTTGAAGTTTTATCGACTCACGATTTAACTGAACTAGAGTCCGTATAACAAATGTTACAGGGATTTTCAGGCAAAAAAAATCAGCTACTTATAGACTAAGTAGCTGATTATTTGGATATTCTTCTGATGATATTCATAGTCAACTGATTACCGAATCAGTTCTTTTTCAGGGCGTGTTTAGACTAAAACCGAAACAAAAACCTGAAAAATTTATTTTCCATATCTCTTACGGAATTTATCAACACGACCTGCGGTATCGACAACACGTTGCTTGCCTGTATAAAAAGGATGACAAGAAGAGCAAACTTCTATCAGCAAATCCTTAGTTAACACAGAGCCAGTTGTAAAGGTATTACCACAACCGCACGTTACAGTAATTTGTTTATAATTAGGATGAATTTCTGGTTTCATATTGCGTTCACATTACCCCAAAGTGGGCTACATACTTGATTAAAGAACCGCGTATAATACGGATTTACTAGCCAATTCGCAACCTAATTCCACTTATGCGCATTATTACCCTCAATGCCAATGGCATACGCTCAGCAGAACGCAAAGGCTTTTTTACTTGGATGCAACAACAAAATGCCGATGTTATCTGTATACAAGAAACCAAAGCACAAACACACCAACTCGATGACGCTATTTTTTGCCCTAGCAATTATCACTGTTTTTATCATGACTCTGAGAAAAAAGGTTACAGCGGTGTCGCTTTATATTGCAAACAAGCCCCAGATAAAATAATTAACGGTTTAGGCTGGACGGATTTTGATAACGAAGGACGATTTATCGAAGCCCAATTTGGTCGCTTAAGTGTTATTTCCCTCTATCTACCCTCTGGTTCTTCAGGCGAAGAGCGGCAAGGCTTTAAATTCAGCGTACTGGATCATTTACTACTCTATCTACAGCAACGATTAACTGAAGACAGAGACTTTATTCTATGTGGCGATTGGAATATTGCCCACAAAGCCATCGACTTAAAAAATTGGCGTGGTAATCAAAAAAACTCAGGCTTTTTACCCGAAGAACGCGCTTGGCTAGATAAACTATTCGCGGACGGGCAATGGCTAGACGCATTCAGACAAATCAACCAACAAGCCGAACAATACACATGGTGGTCAAATAGAGGACAAGCGTGGGCAAAAAATGTCGGTTGGCGCATCGATTACCAAATCATCAGCCAATCGCTTAAAGATAAAGTCACAGCAACAGCCATCTACAAAGACCAACGCTTTTCCGATCACGCGCCGCTGTTGATAGATTATGACTATAATTTGTGACACGCAAAATAGGGAGAACCACTAAGCCAAACTCCTCAATGGCTACCCAGTTATCTGCTCCACAGATGACTGGACAAATGCTAATAAAGAATATGTCTTGTAGCTTGTGTTTCTTTTGCCTGTTGACTCGAGAGTCTTCAATACTTGAAAAGTGCTGGATGTGAGGGCGTTGGTTTTTCTGTCAGCGGCTCAAAATTCTATGCTTGCTACCTCAATCAGATTTTATTCTCAAGTGTTTTTAAGCGCGATTGCCCTGCTTACTCCCTAGTTTTTCGTGGACAGTGAGTAACATCAGTTATAATTTCCCTATTATTCCTAAATTTTTAAAAAATACACCATGTCCGAATCGCTTTCAGAACTGCAACGTCGCCGCACTTTCGCCATTATTTCTCATCCAGACGCAGGTAAAACTACCATCACCGAAAAACTATTATTGTTTGGCGGTGCAATTCAATTGGCAGGTTCAGTGAAAGGACGCAAAGCGGCGCGTCATGCGACTTCCGACTGGATGGAAATGGAAAAAGAACGAGGTATTTCGGTGACGACTTCTGTGATGCAGTTTGAGCATAAAGGCTGTGTACTTAATCTACTTGATACACCTGGTCATGAAGACTTTTCTGAGGATACTTATCGAACTTTAACCGCCGTCGATTCGGCGTTAATGGTCATCGACGTTGCTAAAGGTGTAGAAGAACGCACCATTAATTTAATGGAAGTGTGCCGTTTGCGCACCACGCCGATTTTAACGTTTATCAATAAATTAGACCGCGAAGGACGCGAGCCAATTGAACTCATGGATGAAGTTGAAAGCGTGTTAAAAATTAAATGCGCACCGATGACATGGCCTATCGGTATGGGTAAACGTTTCAAAGGTGTTTATCACTTATATAAAGATGAAATCCATTTATTCAGCGCACAACACGGCGGCAAAATTGCCGAAGCTACCGTTATTAAAGGTTTGAATAATCCGCAATTGGATGAGTTATTGAAATACCAAGCCGAAGAATTACGCGAGGAAATTGACTTAGTGAAAGGTGCGAGTCATGAATTTAATTTGCCTGATTATTTAGTAGGTGAATTAACCCCCGTGTTTTTTGGCTCAGCGATTAACAACTTCGGCATTATTGAATTATTGGATGCCTTTGCCGAATACGCACCCTCCCCTCGTCCACGCAAAGCTGAACAACGCGAAGTGTTACCCGAAGAAGATAAATTCACAGGTTTTGTATTTAAAGTTCAAGCCAATATGGATCCTTCACACCGTGACCGTGTGGCGTTTTTGCGTGTCTGTTCGGGTAAATTTGATAAAGGCATGAAAATGTATCATGCCCGTTTAGGCAAACAAGTCCAAGTGTCTAACGCGATTACTTTCCAAGCCGATAGCCGTAAGGCAGTCGAAGAAGCCTACGCTGGCGATATTATCGGCTTGCATAATCACGGCACGATTCAAGTCGGTGATACCTTTACCCAAGGCGAAACCCTGAAATACGGCGGCATTCCTTATTTTGCCCCCGAATTATTCCGCCGTGTGATTTTAAAAGACCCGCTAAGAGCCAAAGCCCTGCAAAAAGGCTTGGTGCAGCTTACCGAAGAAGGCGCGACCCAGTTATTTAGACCATTAAAAAACAATGATTTGATTTTAGGTGCGGTCGGTGTGTTGCAGTTTGATGTCACCGCGTTTCGATTGAAAGGTGAATATAACGTGGAATGTGTTTATGACACTATCGGTATTTCTACTGTGCGCTGGGTGAGTTCCGATAAGCCTGCCAAATTGGAAGAATTTAGAAATAGAGCCTTTGATAATTTAGCAGAAGATGGCGGTGGGTATTTGGTTTATTTAGCGACCAGTCGGGTGAATTTGCAACTCACCGAAGAACGCTGGCCCGATATTAAATTCAGTGCAACGCGGGAGTTGTAAGCTCACTGACTTGCAGAAGTGCTTGCTATTGTCGCCAGAATTCAAGCAGACATTGCTGAACTGGCGATTGATTAGTTAACCACAATGCAATAACCGTCAAAATAAGCAATTAACAAGCCGTTAAACCAATATAATGCTTGGAAAAATAAGCATTAATAAGTAACATAGCGGTGGTCGGAAAAGGCTCAAACCAAACTTTAAACGCTCAAAAGAATTTAGTTAGACGATTTTGTAAAAAATCGCTTGAATGTTGACGTTGATGAGTAGCTGTTTATTCGGTGTGTTTTTAATAACCCCCCGCTAAACCGACTTAACATAACACTATGTTGTGCCATGCGCACTTCAAACAACAAGAATTTCGGGTTCGTCGTTCGACCCCCTAGGCACACAAATAACTCCTGTTTTAAAGTAGAATTTACCAGCAAGACTGGAAAAATATTGACTTAGTATATCTGTCAGTTGTCTTGAGTTGTTTAACACTCAAAGAATCATACAACGCCCAGATAATGGAATAAAACCATAAAAACTCAGCCATAAGTCATTATGAATCAACCCTATCGCTCTGTATGAGTACACTTAACTTAACGATGATAAAAACCAGTCAACTCAGTAAAATCTAAAAGTGGAGCAGGACACTACAAGGAACATTGAATGAAAAGAATGCTTATCAACGCTACGCAGGCGGAAGAACTGCGAGTCGCCTTGGTAGACGGTCAAAAGTTATACGACTTTGACATTGAAATCCCATCAAAAGAACAAAAAAAATCCAATATTTACAAAGGCATTATCACCCGTGTAGAACCCAGCTTAGAAGCTGCATTTGTCAATTATGGTTCTGAAAAACAAGGATTTTTACCGTTTAAAGAAATCTCCCCACTGTATCGTCATGCCCAAGAAGGCGCGGAAGAAGGTCGTCGTCCTAATATCAAAGACTTGATTCGTGAAGGTCAAGAAATTGTCGTTCAAATTGAAAAAGAAGAACGTGGTAATAAAGGCGCGGCATTAACGACTTATATCAGTTTGGCAGGTACTTATCTGGTATTAATGCCCAACAATCCCAAAGCAGGCGGTATTTCACGCCGTATTGAAGGCGAAACCCGCAGTGATTTACGCGAAGTTATGGCTTCGTTAGAAATTCCTGAAAATATGGGATTGATTGTCAGAACCGCAGGCTGTGGTAAAAATGCCGAAGAATTGCAATGGGACTTAAATTACCTAATGCAGTTGTGGGAAGCCATAGACCGTACCGCGAAAGAACAATCTGCACCGTTTTTGGTATTTCAAGAAAGCAACGTCATCATTCGCGCCTTACGCGACCATTTACGCGGCAATATCGATGAGATTTTAATCGACAACGAAGATAGTTTTAAACTGGTACAAAAGTTTTTAAAACAAGTCATGCCACATTTTTTGCCCAAAGCAAAACTGTATCAAGATTCTGTGCCGCTGTTTAACCGCTATCAAATTGAAGCACAAATTGAAATCGCTTATGGGCGCGAAGTATCGCTACCGTCTGGTGGCTCTATTGTCATTGACCACACCGAAGCCTTAACCTCTATCGACATCAACTCCGCCCGCGCCACTAAAGGCAGTGACATTGAAGAAACCGCGTTAAATACTAACGTAGAAGCCGCCGATGAAATCGCTAGACAACTACGGTTACGCGACTTAGGCGGTTTGTTCGTCATTGATTTTATCGATATGCTGTCCAATAAAAACCAGCGCACCGTCGAAAATCACTTGCGCGACGCGCTTAAAATCGACAGGGCGCGGATTCAAACCAGCCGTATCTCACGGTTTGGTTTATTGGAAATGTCGCGCCAACGAATGCGTCCTTCCTTAGGTGATGCCTCACAACTGCCCTGTCCTCGCTGTAAAGGTCAAGGCACGATTCGTAATGTTGAATCAGTCGCGCTGTCAGTATTGCGCGTGATTGAAGAAGAAGCGATGAAAAAAGGCACTGAAAAAGTCATTGCCCATTTGCCGATTGAATGCGCGACCTTTCTGCTCAATGAAAAACGCAGTGTCATCGAACAAATTGAAAACCGTCTGAAAGTTGGCATTGTTATTTTGCCTAGCAAACATTTAGAAACCCCCGCTTACGACATCGAGCGCATCAAAGAAAAAGAAACTGGAGACGAAAAACCCAGTTACTTACAAATTAAAGCCGAAGAGATCACCATTCCAGAGTTTGCCCAACAAAGCAGACAACCGTTTGAAAAAGCGGCCGTTAAAGAATTCATGCACGATTCACCTGCACCCGCACAAAACAAAAATGAAGCGGCAAGCTTAATCAAACGTTTTTGGAACAAACTTGTCAATTACGTCGAAGTCCCTGAGCCAGAAGTCACTGTATCCGCACCAACTGTAGTCGAAAAAGTGCAACCCCCTCAGCCCGAAGCTCAAGCAAACAGAAGTCGTAATAACAATAATCGACGGGGTAACAGTAAAAATAAAAACCCACAAAACCCAGCACAAGAACCACAAACAGCGCAAAACCAAGAGCCACGCCCTAATCGCCAACAACGAGGGCCTGGTCGTAATGTCAGAGCTAATCTCGCGCCAATCCCTGCCGTTGAAGCGGGTGTAAGCAATGAAGTCGTTACTGTGCCATCGACAGCAGCTATTCCAGATATCGATTCTGTTGTTGAATTGGTGTCCAGTCCCGATACTGAGCTAGCGATAGCGACTGATGCACTTAAACCAGAAAGAAAAAATAACACTCGCAGAGGACCAAACCGCAGAAGACCGCGTAATCCTAACTACAAAAAACCTGAGTTAGACGGCGATGCACAACCCTCTCAGAGTGATGAATCATCAAGCACTGAAACGGTTGCAAGTGAACCACGTCCCGCACCTGCTCGTTCATACAACAGTGAATTTGCTGAACGTATCGAAAAAGTTGAACGTGCTGAACCTGTCAACGAACCAAAAGCCGTTGAACAGCCTGCCCCTGTTGTGGAATTTACTCCGCCCGTTGAGACCAATAAATCTGAATCAGGTTCAGAGTCTTAAAATCCATTAGTAGATTTTTTGGAGTACAAACCCTAGGTTTGTAATTAAGCATCATAGTTCCCACGCTCCAGCGTGGGAACTCGTCTGATAACGCTCCAGCGTTGTGTCGTTTGGCAATCTAAGAGGACGCTGGAGCGTCAACTGAGGCATTCCAACGCAGAGCGTTGGAACGATGCAATGGTTTGAATACCTATACAATCATTACACTAAAACAGTTATTTACCCCTAACACATTTAGCAATAGCTGCATTATCCACTAAAGAAAGACAACCTCTTAAATCCTTTCCTGGATGTTCAACTTGTGGTTGTTGGTAGGTTTCATAAGTTGGTGCGGTTTCTTGTACCACTGGCTGTACTGGTTGTTGTACTACTTGTGGTTGAACTACTGGCTGGTAAGAAGGTGCGGGTGGTGTTTGTACTGATTGATTTGTTACAGGCGTATTTGTATTGTAAGAAATTGGTTGTTTTACTACTGCTTGATTCATTTCGGGCGTTTTTGCATTTGAAGATATTAGTTTCTCCCCAGAAGCCCACAAGCGTTCACCATCGGAATTCAAAATATCATAGCTAATCACGCGGTCATTAGCATTATAGCTAACTACTCCTCGACACTGTTTTCCATCGAAAGCGTTTGCTTCTATGGGATAGAATATAAGCTCACTAAGACCAACGGTAAATATATCACCTGCTAAATATAAAATAATTCTGGCTTTTGATGCCCCATGAATGCCGTCTAAAAATTCAAATGTATCTGTTTTTTGATTATTATCAGTTAATTTAGGAACACCTAAAATTGAAATTGTTTCAGCTCTGGTAGCATTTACATGAACTTTTTTGTAGTCTACTGAAGGCGGTGCATTTGCTGCTGTATAAATTGAACATCCATAAAGTAATTCCGACAAAAGCAAAACTAAAATTATTTTTTTCATATGTTAAACTCCCTAGACAGATTGATTCGCCTTAAAGTTGGCGCGTAAGTCATGACTATAACCCATTACCCTAATTTTATATACGTTCAAAGATTTTAACGCGATAAGGTTCGCTAATCATAACCCGTAAGATGGGCAAGTGTAACGCGATAAGGTTCGCTAATCATAGGATGTGCTGAGGAACGAAGCGCATCGTTCGAGTTGACGCGAATGATGCGCCTCCTATCGTCGGCACATCCTATATACACTGCGGCAATCATTCCTACCCACTCTAAATTCCCTTATCTTTATTCGCTTAATAAGCGTGAATGGTACAATACGGGCGTGACTTGGGTACTGTGTCAATGTCCAGATAACCCCCACTAACGCTATCTATTAACACATTCAGGCAGAGGTAAAAATGAGCATCGGAGAAGTATCGTTTTATACAGGGATTCTATTATTTATCATCGGCATTATCGGCGGTGGCATTGATATAAAAGAAGTGAAGATACCTGAAATTAAAGGCGTACCAAGGTATATGTGCTTTATAGGCAGTGTACTGTTCCTTGTGCTGGGTTTGTATTTGAAAAATGTCATTCCGCCGATTACTATCACCAATGCTGTTGATTCTACCGTGGTTAATGCTCCAAGTGCCACGGTTGCCAATACACCTAAACTCCCAGAGCCTGTTGTTACTACACCGCCAACTGACGTTACGCCAACAACCCCCCCTGCTTCTCCAGCAATTAGCAACAGCACGGAAACACCTGACAACACTGCACCATCTGCCGAATTAATCGCCGATAAAAAGGCAGCTCAAAGCGAACTTGACGAAGCCAACAAACGTATTGATGTGGTTTGGAATGCAACCACCAAAGCAATTAGGGATGAGCTATCGCTAGAACAACGCCAATGGATTAAAAAACGTGACAATGATTGCGCACTTGAAGCTGCTACCGAAGAACCCAATGTCAATAAGCAAGTAGCGGTTAAATTACGCTGTATGGCGGCGATGAGCGATCCTAGAGTTGAAGAGTTAAAACAAAAAATAGCGGCGATGACCGCGCCAGTCAGTAACAACATTGAACAACCGACAGAAGCCCCACGCATAGCCAATAGTATTGATATATCTGTCGATAGCGATACTGCAAGAAATGCCGCGCAAGCTGAACTTGATGAAGCCAACAAACGTATTAACCTAGTTTGGAATGCAACCACCAAAGAAATCAGAGACGCGCTATTGCCAGAACAACGGCAATGGCTAAAAAAACGTGAAGATGATTGCAGTCTTGAAGCTGTAAGCAGAGAACCGAATGCCAAGCTGCTGGAAGTTATTAAACTGCGTTGCATGGCAGCGATGACTGATCCAAGAACCCAAGAGTTAGCGCAAGAAATAGCGGATATGACTCAATAATACGCACTATGTCGAGTCCAAAAGCTATTTTGGACTCCCTATTTTTGATGATTTCATTTATATCTAATATCTACCTTTGCAAACAACGCTCTTAACTGCGTTAGTAAATCATTAGTTGGTCGCACCCGCCACGCGTCACCTAACTGGAGAATGGCGCGGTTGGTTTTTGAACTATATTCAATCATCACCGCACATCGCCCACCTTTAAAAGGCGTAAGCGTGGTTTTCAATTCGGCAATTAAATGGGTCTCTGGCTGTTTTGCTGTCCATAGTAAGCTAATATTTTTGGCATAAACCTCTCTGGCTTGATCCATGTTATATAGCTTTTCCATTTTTAACCGAGGAGCATTCAAATATTCATCAATCGTTAATACACCTTCAGCAATCAATAACGCATCTTTATGATCGCGGGCAAAAATACCCTGATAGCTATCGAATGCTTCGGCATAGGCCGATATTTCCAACCGTCCCGTATTATCATCCAATATCGCCGTACCACGACTTTTGCCTTGTTTGTTTTGCCGTATGCCAATATCTATCGCTAACCCTGCCACACGCACCTTCATACCACCACGAGATCGTTCCAACTCCGTCAATAACACACCGATAGTCTTAATACCTAAATCCTTTAATTCTGGCGCGTAATAATCAATCGGATGTCCTGTTAAATACAAGCCCAACACAGTTTTTTCCGCATCCAAACGTTCTTTAGATGTCCAAGGAATAACTGCCGTACTATAAGTTTGCGATTCATCGACCGCCGCATCATCACTAACTGCCAAACCAAATAAATCATTTTGACCTGCCGCAGCCATTTTTCCGTGTTGTTCAGCAATTCTCAGTGCAGTGGGCAATTCGGCTAAGTGGGCAGCGCGGTTATCATCAAAGTCATCAAATGCCCCTGCCCTAATCAATGCCTCCAATACGCGCTTATTAAATTTACGCAAATCCATGCGTTTACATAAATCATAAAGCCCTGAAAATAAGCCGTTGTCATCGCGCTCTTTGACCATTTCCTCAATCGCTGCTTCACCCGCACCTTTCAACGCGCCTAAACCATAAACGATTTGTCCATCCGTGTTCACGGTGAATTTATACTTAGAGACATTAATGCTGGGAGGCAGAATTTTCAGCTTCATGTGCTGACATTCTTCAATCAAAATCACCACTTTATCGGTGTTATCCATATCCGCTGACAACACAGCAGCCATAAATTCAGCTTGATAATGGGCTTTTAACCACGCGGTTTGATAGGCAACTAGGGCGTAGGCAGCAGAATGGGATTTATTAAAACCATAACCCGCGAATTTTTCCATCAAGTCAAAAACGTAGGTTGAAACAGACTCTTCAACCTGATTTTGCACTGAACCCGATAAAAATTTATCGCGCTCCTTCGCCATTTCTTCGGGCTTTTTCTTACCCATTGCACGACGCAGCATATCTGCGCCACCCAAAGTATACAGAGCCATTTCCCGCGCAATTTGCATCACCTGTTCCTGATACAAAATAACCCCGTTGGTGGGTTTCAGTATCGGCTCTAATAACGGGTGTGCGTATTCAGCTTTTTGACGTTTGTGTTTGACGTTGACGTAATCATCGACCATGCCAGATTCCAATGGACCAGGGCGAAACAACGCCACCAAAGCGATAATGTCATCAAAGCAGTCGGGTCTTAGCTTTTTAATCAGCTCTTTCATGCCGCGTGATTCCAACTGGAACACAGCGGTGGTATCGCCATTTTTTAACAGTGCGTAAGACGCGGCATCGTCTCTGGGAATCAGGGTAATATCAACCAGCGGCTTGCCTTGGGCTTGCAGTTTGGCGTTAATATCCTGTAAAGCCCAATCGATAATGGTCAGGGTGCGTAAGCCTAAAAAGTCAAACTTCACCAAGCCAACGGCTTCGACATCGTCTTTATCAAACTGTGTGACTAAATTATTGCCTTCTTCATCACAATACAGCGCGGTGAAATCGGTTAATTTAGTCGGCGAAATCACCACACCGCCCGCGTGTTTACCTGCGTTTCTTACTGTACCTTCCAGCGACAACGCCATATCAATCAGCGTTTTAACATCTTCTTCATTGTCATAACGCTGTTTAAGATCGGGGCTAGCCTTTAAGGCTTTAGTCAGTGTCATGCCAATTTCAAACGGCACTAATTTAGCAAGGCTATCGACAAAACCATAACCCAAGCCCGACACCCGCCCGACATCACGAATCACCGCTTTTGCCGCCATTGAGCCGTAAGTGATAATCTGTGCAACGTGATCGCGTCCGTAATGTTCCGCCACATACTGAATGACTTCGTCGCGTCTATCCATGCAGAAGTCAATATCAAAGTCGGGCATGGATACCCGCTCTGGATTTAAAAATCGCTCAAACAATAAATCAAATTCTATTGGGTCTAAATCGGTAATTTTTAACGCGTAAGCCACCAACGAACCCGCACCTGAACCACGCCCTGGCCCGACGGGAATGAGTTGGTTTTTTGCCCACTGAATAAAATCGGCAACAATTAAAAAATAACCCGAAAACCCCATTTGAGTAATCATTTTTAGCTCAAAATCGAGGCGGTCATAATACACGCGACGGTTTTCTGTATCCGTGTGTTTACCGACAGCGGGCGAATGTTGCAAGCGTTCTTCCAAACCTTTTAACGCATCTTGGCTCATGACTTCGCTTTGCGTCATGCCTTCAGGTACGGGTGTATCTGGCAAAAAGTTTTTACCTAAAGTCAGGGATATATTACAGCGTTGGGCAATGATTACCGTATTGGCTAAAGCTTCGGGAATATCCGCAAACAACTCTGCCATTTCTTCCGCAGAACGTAGATATTGCTGATCGGTATAATCTTTAGGACGGCGCGGATCATCCAATACCCGCGATTGATTAATGCACACCCGTACTTCATGGGCGGCAAAATCTTTGCTGTGTAAAAAGCGCACATCATTAGTGGCAACCACAGGCAAATCTAATTCCACCGCCAAATCTAACGCGGCGACAATATAACGCTCCTCGTCTGGCTTACCGACGCGCTGTAATTCCAGATAAAAACTATTTGGAAATAACTCAGCCCAAAACGCCGCTTGCCGTTTTGCCGCTTCAACATTATCCGCCAGTAACGCCTTGCCTATGTCACCTGCCATTGCCCCCGACAACGCAATCAACCCCGTATGATTAGCCACTAACCATTCCAGCTTAATCATCGGCACACCTTGATGCTGCCCCTCTTGATACGCCTTAGAAATCAATTCCGTCAGCGTCACATAGCCGACATTATTATTGACCAGCAAGGTTAAATGATAAGGCGTAGCGAGGTCGTCAGGATTAACAATCAACACATCCGCACCAGCAATCGGCTTAACACCTTGCCCCGTCGTGGTTTTATAAAATTTAACCAGCGAAAATAAATTACTATGCTCAGTGATGGCAATCGCTGGCATATTCAATTCCAGCAATCGCTTAACCAAGGGTTTTATTTTAACGATACCGTCTACGAGAGAAAATTCGCTGTGTAGTCTGAGGTGTATAAAAGTCGGCTGCATGGAAAACGATAGCTTAAGTTGTGGGAACGATGCAATTTGTAGGGAGGATTAGCGACAGCGTAATTCGCCGAATGAAGCATTACATACTACTCGCGGTGCTTGTATCAAAAACACTTGTAGCAGCATCCTCTATGTCTAAGTAAGACTTTGGCAACAGTGCTACTCGTAATTTTGCATCTTTTTTATCCCACACTAAGGTTGCACCATCTTTATTCTTGCGCTTTAACTTGTTGCCTGTACCTAAACTCATTGAGAAGAAATCAAGAAATCGCCTTGCTCCTACTCCAGTAAATGGTTCAAATATCACACTATCTGGATTTTCTTTAGCATCTAATTGTGTTTTTAATTCTATTGAATCCGAGTGAAACTCAAGTGCTTTACTTTTTGGATAAGGTTCTACATACACAACTCTCGTTATTCCAGAAGCAATAATGTGTTTTGCGCAATTATGGCATGGAAATGTAGTGCAATAGAGAGTTGAGTCAATACAGCTTATACCTCCTCTACCACAAGAAAGGATAGCCTCCATTTCTGCATGAACAACTCGTCCAAACTCTGTTAAGTCACGAATTCTGCTATTTTCTAGCACGTCCCGTATTTTCCCTACGTTCTCAACATCTACAGTTACTGTTTTTTTAATACTATCAAGGATGCTAGATATTATTTCATTTTGCTCTGCCTTATTTGAATCTTCGTTTCTCGTATAATCTTTACCACCTGCTTTATCAATGACATCCCCGCTTTTTACATCTATTTCCGCCCAGTATAGACCACCACCAAAAGCAGGACATTCATTTGCGCCTGTAGCAACTATTTGTTGATTTTTCGCAATAACTGCTCCTACTTGGCGAGATAAATCTCCCGACCTTACAGAACTGGAAAATGCCATAAACATTGAAAATTCGTCAAAAGTTGGATTTTTATAAGGGTGAGAAAAAATTAACTCAAGAAAACGCTGAATTGTATTTTTTACTTGATCATCATCTTTACCAAAGTTAATAAAAAAATCCGATAAATGATATGTGTCTCTTGTTCGTTGTCCATGTGGAATTTTTTCATCTTCATCAATACCAGTCAACTCTGCTGCTTGGGTGTTAATTAGTCCTTTATCGTTAGTCAAATACTCAAGGCGACGCTTTTTGTCGGCATGTATGCCAAAAAGATAAAATCCTTGCCCATAAATTTTACGCAATGTTTCAACTTCATCAGGGTGTTTGAGTGAATTTATAATATAAGCTGTTTTTTTATTTTGTGTATTCCTTTTTTCTTTTATTAACTTTGCTGAACCATATGCCAATATGGCATTATTTTTTGTCCTTTCTCGAAGACTATCTCCTTCATTCATTAAATTCTTTATTCTTAAATATTCATCAGTTGTATCAATATTAATATTTTTTAATAATGATGAAACTTTGATTTCTTCGACCTTGTAACCAAAACGTTTAAGTCTATCTGTGAGTGGATTTATAACTCGAGTTGTTTCAGTTCCAACTGCACTCACAATTCCTATTATTATTTCAGAACAATCAAAGTTTCCGAGTAGATAATCGTTAATAATATCATGTGAGATTGATGCTTCTAATAAAGAACAAGTTGTTTCATGATTATCTATGGGTACTGGTTCAGCATCTTTTTCTATTAATATTTCATCAGGATACAAAGCTGACTTAACTATATTTTCTAAATATTGTTTTCCTTCTTCTGTTCCTTGAAACTGTATAGTTCCAGTACTTTCATACCAGCTCATAACACCGCCATTTAAACAACGCAGTACTATTTTATTTTTTTGAGAATCATCCCACTCACCGCTTATTGCAGAAAGCCGTTGCTTTAGTTCTTCATAACTTTCTGTGAAAATAAGTTTCATTGAATCTCCAAATATTTATTTTTATTAAAATACTATTGTTTGTACAACGGGTAGGACGATATTAGCAAGTAAATTGTATGAAAGATTACGGATTCTCTACCAAAACCTTTAATGTTTTTAAAACCTCAAAAATATTCTTTTTTTAGCCTACGACAAATGACTATTCAGCGTACAAACCTAGGTTTGTATTCCTATTTTCTGGAAAATTCACGACTCATCCTTAACCCACAATCGGCGACTCAGCCTATCGAATGCTAAGTAAATCACGGGTGTGGTGAACAGTGTCAGCATTTGGCTGACAATCAAACCACCTACCATCGTGATACCTAAGGGATGACGGAGTTCTGATCCCACACCTGTGCCTAGCATTAACGGTAAGGCACTGAGTAAGGCGGCAAACGTGGTCATCATAATGGGTCTAAAACGCAGTAGACAGGCTTGATAAATGGCATCCCGCGCTGATTTTCCCTCTTTGCGTTCTGCTTCTAAGGCAAAATCAATCATCATAATGGCGTTTTTCTTGACGATACCGATGAGTAGAATAATGCCGATAATGGCGATTATGCTTAAATCGGTATCCGACAGCATTAATGCTAATAATGCACCGACACCTGCCGATGGTAGCGTAGATAAAATGGTGACAGGATGAATATAGCTTTCATACAACACGCCTAACACGATGTACACGGTGACAATGGCGGCAATAATCAGCCATAAGGTATTAGACAGTGACGCACTAAAAGCTAAGGTCGCACCTTGATAATGGGCTTGTACACTGACGGGCAAGCCACTATCTTGTTTGACTTTTTCAATCGCATCTATCGCATCACCCAAAAACGCATCGGGGGCTAAATTAAACGAAATCGTTGCCGCTGGAAATTGTCCGATATGATTGACGACTAAAGGCGCGTGTCGCTCGCTAATCGTGGCAATCGACAGTAACGGAATCGCTGTGCCATTAGATGACATTACCCGCAAATCATTGAGTGACGCAGGGCTATTACGAAACTCAGGTTTAACTTCCAACACCACGCGGTATTGATTGGATTGGGTGAATAAGGTAGAAATCAGGCGTTGCCCATAGGCATCATAAAGCGTGTTATCAATCGCCGCCATTGAAACACCCATGCGTGTTGCCGCGTTACGGTCTACATTGATAAACACTTGTAAACCACGATCTTGTACATCGCTGACGACATCGGTTAGTTGCGGCAGTTTTGATAATTCAGTGACTAGCTTATCCGCCCATAGTGTTATGTCGGTTGCGGAAACTGATTCTAGGGTGAATTGGTATTGTGTGCGACTGACACGGTTTTCAATAGTCAAATCCTGCGCGGGCTGCATATACAAGGTAATACCTTCGACTGCATCGAGCTTGGATTTTAGACGTTGAATAACAGCGGTCGCGCTAATTTTTCTAACTTCTAGTGGCTTAAGCGTTATCAATAATCGCCCAGTGTTTAAGGTTGCATTAATACCATCAACACCAATGAAGGAAGACACGGTAGCAACAGCAGGATCATCTTGCACAACTCGTGCAAGTGCTTGTTGTCGTTCTGCCATTGCCACAAATGAAATCGATTGTGGCGCGTCAGAAATGCCTTGAATAACGCCTGTATCTTGCACAGGAAAAAAACCTTTCGGCACGATGGTGTATAAAAATACCGTGAGTGCCAGAGTTGCTATCGCTATCAATAAGGTGATGCCTTGATAATTTAACACCCACATCAATGTTTTAGCATAGCCGTCAGTTAGATTCTGTAAAAACTGCCCACTGCGTTGATAAAACCAACCATTTTTCTGTTCGGAGACGGGACGCAATAATTTGGCGCACATCATCGGTGTAAGCGTGAGTGAAATCATCGCGGAAATTAAAATCGCCACCGCTAAGGTAATGGCAAATTCTCGAAATAATCGCCCAACTACATCGCCCATAAACAACAGCGGAATCAACACCGCCACCAGTGAAAAGGTCAGTGAGATAATGGTAAAGGCAATTTGTTCTGAGCCTTTCAACGCCGCTTGTAACGGCGTTTCTCCTTCTTCGATATAGCGGCTAATATTTTCAATCACCACAATGGCATCATCAACCACAAAGCCAGCGGCGATGGTTAACGCCATCAAGGTTAAATTGTTAATACTAAAATCTGCCAAATACATAATCGAAAATGTACCGATTAATGACAGCGGCACAACAACAGCTGGAATGGAGGTAGCAGAAATATTACGCAAAAATAGAAAAATCACCACCACCACCAACACCAGCGCGAGCAATAATTCTGCCTGCACATCAGCAACCGAGGCGCGTATGGTAGTGGTACGGTCGCTTAATACTTCGACTTCAATATCGCTAGGCAAGGATTCTTGCAGTTGCGGTAATAGTGCTTTAATACGATCAACTACTTCGATGACATTAGTGTTTGGTTGACGTTGAATATTGACGATCACCGCCGCTTCACCATTTGCCCACGCCGCTAAACGCACATTTTCTGCGGCATCAGTGGCATTGGCAATATCGGCTAATTGCACAGGTCGTCCGTTACGGTAAGCGATAGTCAAGGCTTGATATTCAGCGGCAGAACGCAGTTGATCGTTCGCATCAATAATGGCGGCGCGAGTTTCACCATCAAACATCCCTTTAGGTTGATTGACGTTGGCATTGGCAATCGCGGTGCGTAAATCTTCCAGACTCAACCCGTAAGCTGCCAGTGCGGTTGGATTGGCTTGAATGCGTACTGCTGGGCGTTGTCCACCGCTGATACTTACTAAACCTACGCCCGTTAATTGCGACAGTTTTTGTGCCAAACGGGTATCGACTAAATCTTCTACTTTGGTTAGCGGCAGGGTTTTTGAGCGTACTGCCAGTGTTAAAATAGGCGCGTCGGCTGGGTTGACCTTGCTATAAATTGGCGGCATTGGTAAATCTTTGGGTAGAAAGTTGTTTGCCGCATTAATCGCCGCTTGTACTTCCTGCTCAGCAATATCCAGATTTAGCTCCAAATTAAATTGCAATACAATCACCGACGCGCCACCTGAACTGACCGATGACATTTGTTTTAAGCCTGCTAATTGCCCCAACTGGCGTTCCAATGGTGAAGTAATCAACGATGACATCACATCTTGACTCGCACCCGCGTACAAGGTGACCACTTGAATGGTGGGATAATCGACTTGTGGTAACGCTGAAATCGGCAGTTGTCGGTAGGCTAAAATCCCTGCTAACAACAACGCGAACATTAATAAAAAAGTGGCGACGGGGCGTAAAATAAATAAGCGTGAGGGATTCATTGCCTTGTTACCACTGGCGCGTAGCTACTATAAAGTCTACGCAACTCATTTGTTACGCCTTGGATGTTCGCCTTTATCCTGCCAGACGGGCGGTGCTGAATCAGGCGTTACCCGTTTGACTTTCGCACCTTCGCGCAATTTATCCGTGCCATCAATCACCACTAATTCTTGTGCTTTCAGTCCATCCAGTACCGCGACTTTTTCACCATTCACTGTCCCTAATTTAACAGAGCGCACCATCACCGTTTCATCATCTTTCAGTACATAAACAAAACTGCCTTTTTCACCGTTCTGCACTGCCGAACTGGGAATAATAGCCACCGATTTTAGGGTATCCATCAGCATCCGCACATTAACAAATTGATTAATAAATAACGCGCTATCGGTATTGGCAAATTGACTTTTTAACTTCACCGTTCCCGTACTAGGGTCGATTTGATTATCCACTGCCAGTAATTGCCCTTCGGCTAATTTATTTTTAGCACTGCGATCAAACGCTTCAACCGATAATGATTTGCCCGTGCTTAGCTGTTTCATAACAACAGGCACGCTATCTTCAGGCAAGGTAAACACCACTGCAATTGGTTGAATTTGAGTAATCACCGCCAGCCCTGCGGCATCAGATGCTTTAATCATATTGCCTTGATCCACTAAACGTAAGCCCACGCGTCCACTAATTGGCGCGGTGATTTTGGTATAACTTAACTGTAGTTTTGCATTAGCCACTAAGGCTTTATCGGTTGCTACTGTGCCTTGGTATTGTTTAACCAATGAAGCTTGGGTGGCAACTTGTTGAGTAGCAATAGAATCTTGTGCCAACAAAATTTTATAGCGTTCTGAATCCAGTTCTGCATTTTTTAATAAGGCCTCATCGCGTTGTAATTGACCTTCCATCTGCATAAGCTGAATTTCAATAGTGCGTGGGTCAATTTCGGCTAATAAATCGCCTTCTTTTACCATTGCACCTTCTTTATAGTGAACGTGTTGCAGCTCACCATCAACTCGCGATCTCACCGTTACTGTACGCAAACCGGTCACTGTTCCTAACCCATTTAAATAAACAGGTACGTCACCCAGCATCACTGATTCTGCGGTGACAGAGGTAATATCTTTACCTTTTTTACCGAGTTTATTAGCCGCTTCCTGTGGGATTTCGGACTTAGAATGATAAATAAAATAAGCGGCTATGGACGCGAGAAGCACAACAACCAACCAAATCCACCAGCGAAATGTTTTTGCCTTGTTTTCTTCTAGCTTCATAAAGTTTTATTGAGTTATTTAAGAGGAATATGTGGGGGTATTGTGATGATAATATGATTTTCTAGCCTCCAACAATGCTTTTAAAATGATTGATTGAAGTGAATGATGGAATTGTATCATGAGCAACCCTGTATTTTATGGCTAATAGCAACAGTGACTCCGAAAAGACTAAACTGTTAAACTCATTGACTTAGGCACAGGCTCTGGCATTATCGTGGTGACGCTGGGCATTTTTATTGTCAGCTATGGCTCATCGCCGCTTTTTTAACCGTACCGCGACACTAGCAGACAAAATGGCTTAGTGCCGCCGAGATTTTTATGACCGTTCGTATTATCCCAATCCTAATTTATTCCTTATTAACCGTACAACTGATAGGCTGCACTGTTGGCCCTGATTATAGCCGTCCTCAAGCAACGATTCCGATTAACTTCAAGGAAATCAAAGGCTGGAAGCAGGCGCAACCGCGTGATAATTTGCTGCAAGCTAAGTGGTGGGAAATTTTCAAAGATGCCCAACTTAACGTGCTGGAAGAACAAGTTATCAAAGCGAATCAATCCATTGCCCAAGCTGAAGCGCAATACCGTCAAGCACAACATTTAGTACAATCCGCACGTTCAGCTTATCTTCCCACGGGTACTGTAACGGCGATGAGCAATCGTTTTCGTGCCGCTAGTGGTGGACAAAGTGTTGCGCCACCTGGGATTAGAAACGTTTTTGGTACTGCGATGGCCTTTGCTTGGGAACCCGATTTATGGGGTAGTGTTCGCCGTCAAGTTGAATCCGACACAGGCAATGCACAAGCCAGTGCGGCTACCTTACAGGCATTACAGCTGTCTACTCAGGCAACGTTAGCCGATGATTATTTTCAATTGCGGGTGTTGGATGCGCAAAAATCCTTGCTTGATGAAACGGTAGCGGCTTATCAAAAGACGCTGGAAATCACTAAAAACCGTTATTTAGCGGGAGTAGTCGCTAAAACAGATCTGGTGCAGGCAGAAACCCAACTCGAATCAGCGCGGGCGCAAGCCATTAATCTGGGTGTACAACGGGCAAAACTAGAACACGCTATTGCTGTTTTAATGGGTAAACCACCAGCGGAATTATCTATAAAGCCAGTGTTGTTGGATATTACTTTGCCACCCATTCCAGTCAGTCTGCCCTCAGAATTACTGGAAAGACGACCTGATATTGCCAGTGCTGAACGTAAAGTTAACGCTGCCAATGCTCAGATAGGCGTTGCAAAAGCGGCATTTTTCCCCACTCTGAATCTAGCGGCAAACAAGGGCTTTCAAAGCAACACCTTAGACAAGTTGATAACTGCCGCCTCGCGGTACTGGGCATTAGGTCCTGCGGGTGCGGCATTGACTCTATTGGATGGTAGCGCAAAAAATGCACAGTATAGGCAGGCTATTGATGGTTTGGATGCCAGTGTTGCGTTTTATAGACAAACCGTATTAACCAGTTTTCAGGAAGTCGAAGATAATTTAGCCGCACTACGAATTCTTCAAGAAGAAGCGCGAGTTCAGGAAAAAGCCGTGGCTGCGGCTAGACAATCACTAGCACTGACAACTAATCAATACCAAGCAGGAACGATAAGTTATTTGAATGTCATGATCGCTCAAACCGTGGCATTATCCAACCAGAAAGCCGCTGTGCAGTTGCTGGGGGATAGGCTGTCTGCGTCAGTGCTGTTAGTTAAGGCATTAGGCGGCGGCTGGAATGTCGCCATGTTACCCACTCCTGACGAAGCGGGTGGTGAAGTTAAATGGTCAGATTTCCTGCCGTTTCCTATCGACTAATGGTAGTGTATTTTGGAGTGCAAGCTCTGCTTGAACTGGCGGGCAAAGCCTGCACTATATTTAGCACTACCGTCTTTTTGCTAAGAACTTAATCAAACCACTACCAAAGGTTTTTATATGAATCCCATTTTTTACCGCCCCGCTAAGTTAAGGGGATTGGCATTTTTAGGGCTATTATTAATGGCACTTGCCATTCTGGGTGGCATGATTTGGCGTAACTTTCAGCATTTTGAAATAGTTTTATCCTATGTAGATTATTCACATCGCATCCAAAAAGTATCAGTAGGGCTACAGCAATCACTGATTGGTCATTTGATTGAAAAGACCCAACAGCCAGTTACATTGGCTAAAACCTTGACTGAAATGGACGCATTAATGGCGGATAACCGTTATTTGTCTGATTTCACTAAGGATAATTTAACAGCGGTACGCAGTATGCTTACCGATTTTAGCAAACTCGAAAGCAAAGAAAAAAATACCCATTTAATTGCCGCACTGAAAATCATGAGTGATATGCTCGATTATGAAGCGTTACAACGCGAACAATTATTGGAGGGCATTAATATCGATACCCAAAATGAACTGTATATCGCTCTCATGATGTTTGCGGTTATTCTGTTCGGTGCAATGCTATTTTTACACTATCGTATTTTGCATCCGCTTCATGATTTACGACGCTTATTAGAGCGTTTAGCCGACGAAAATTTTACCCCAATTACCACAGACCATCTTGATCCTTTGTTGCTACCCGTGTTTAACAGTTATAACGAAATGGTCACCCATTTGGCTGAACTGGAAGAAGCCAAACGTTTATATGCGCAATCCTTACAGCGGGAAGTCAGAATTGCCACTCAAGCTTTATTAGAACAACAAGCCAGTTTAGCCAGAGCAGAACGCTTAGCAGCTATTGGTGAAGTGGCTGCCGAATTAGCGCATGAAATTCGTAATCCTTTGGCAGGCATTCAAATGGCATTCAGTAATTTACGCCATGAAATTGACGACCAGTTTCAATGTGAGCGCATGGAGCTAATTAGTTCTGAACTCAAACGCTTGGCAGTCTTACTTAATGGTATGCTCAACCAAAGTAAACATAGTCCTGAAGTGGCAAAGGATTTTGATATAAGCATACTGATTCGAGATTTGATTACACTAACCCGTTATCAAGTGCCTGAAGCGATACAATTAGACATCGATATACTGCCTGTGTTGCGGGTGCATTTACCTGAAAGCGGACTTCGGCAAGCATTACTGAATTTAGTATTAAATGCAGTAGACGCATTAGAAAGTGGTGTAGGACGTGTTGTTATTAAAGTCCGTATTGATAAAATGGGCTTAGCCATTGATGTATCGGATAATGGTCGGGGATTTTCTCAAGAGTTACTAGATTATGGCATACGCCCTTTTCGTACCAGTCGTTCAGGTGGTACAGGATTAGGCTTAGCAATGGTGCAACGCTTTGTTAGAGAAATAGACGGGACAATTAAATTGTCCAATCAACAACCACACGGTGCTTGTGTAACGGTATTATTACCGAATGACTGTTTACTGGGAGAACGAAAGTGATAGAAACTCTGCTCATCATTGAAGATGAAAAATTATTAGGCTTTGAATTATCCCATCACTATCGAAAACATGGCTGGGAGGTGATGTTAGCGACTACGCTGGCAGAAGCTAAAACCTTGCTATTTAAAAAACGCATTGAACCGCTGTTAATTTTATCTGATATGAATTTGCCTGACGGTAATGCCTTGGATTTTATGGAAACTATTAAAAAGGATGTTCATTATGCCGAATGGTTATTTTTAACAGGTTACGGTAGCGTACCTGATTCGGTTAGGGCATTACGATTAGGTGCTTACGATTTTCTGGAAAAACCTTGCGATTTAGAACGGCTAGATTTAGTGGTAGCGAGTGCGGCGCGGAGTGCGGTTATCCAACGTCGTGTTATTGACCAAACCAAACAAGGGTATCGACGCTATTCCCCTGAGGCGTATCTTGGGCATAGTCAGCAAGCGCAAGCCATACGGCAATTATTAGCCAAATTGACCGAAGTGCCATTCAGTGCCTTGATTATTGGCGGTGAAAGCGGCACGGGCAAAGGGTTAGCGGCTAGGATTCTGCATTACGGTGGATCGCGTGCCTTGCAACCCATGATTGAAGTCAATTGCGCCGCATTACCGCGTGAATTATTAGAATCGGAATTATTTGGTCATGAGCCTGGCGCGTTTACAGGAGCATCGAGTCGGCATCGTGGATTATTGGAACAAGCCGATGGCGGCACGTTATTTATGGATGAAATCGGTGAAATGCCGTTGGATTTACAAGCCAAAATATTAAAAGTTATTGAAGATCACAAAGTACGCCGCTTAGGAGGGGAAAAAGAAATCAGTGTTGATGTACAAATTATCGCGGCAAGCAATTGTGATTTAGAAAAAATGGCTCAAGCGGGTAGTTTTCGGGCAGACTTGTATCACCGTTTAAGTGTGTTTCGCCTTATTTTGCCGCCATTGCGTGAGGCTGTTGAAGACCTCGATGAATTAGTGCCGCTATTTGTTGCCGAATATAATGCCAAAGCAGGGCGACAAGTGAAACATATTCCCGATGAAGTTTGGCATAAACTTAAAGCTCATGATTGGCGCGGCAATGTCAGAGAATTGCGCAATGCCATTGAACGCTGTGTATTGTTTGCTGACAGCGACACCTTTCCTGTTCAATGGCTACAATTACCTAGACAATCAGCGCACGAAAAAGCTGATAATACCGATAAAGCGTGTATTTATTTACCGTTAGATGGCAGCATGGCATTGGATGATATGGATAAATTTATCATTAAAACTACCTTGGAACGTGCTGATAATAATCTAACTGCCGCTGCCAGAGCCTTAGGCACAACTCGCGAAACCTTACGTTATCGAGTTAAAAAATATAATTTGAATAGCGTGGAATAACGCGGGGAGTCAAAAAGCTTTAGCTTTTTGCGAATCGCCAATAGCTAAAGCTATTGGACTCCGCATTAGCAAGCTGATATTTAACATTGATGGGCTTCTTTCGTCAGTCCATCCTACGCGCTCACCACGAACGGTATCATTTTATTGTGCGTTAGCTATATAAACTACGGCGTTGTAATAGAATCATTTTCAATAGCGCGGCGTAATAACTTATGCACCATAATCTGTAAACTTTCATGTGATTCCTGACATTTTTTTTCAAGACACAAGACGAGGTCTTTATCTAAATAAATGGGTAATTCAATCTGCTCAATAGGAATATAAAATTTGCCTTGTTCTGCATTAGAAAAATCATAATCATCTTTCATTTTGTTAGCCTATTTATATAAGTATTTCATCTCGTTCCCAAACTCAAGTTTGGGAACGCCTATTACCAAGCTCCGCTTGGCGTGATGTGAATAAAATAAACTTAACTTTCATATTTATAATGATTAACATCAAGCAGAGCTTGAGGGTAGGCATTCCCAAGCCAGAGCTTGGGAACGAGAAATAGGATGTGCCGACGATAGGAGGCGCATCATTCGAGATTCAAAGTTACCACGCGAATGATGCGCTTCGTGCCTCAGCACATCCTATTAGCGCATCTTATCGCGTTGAATGCTCATCATCGGGAATACTTAATGCGAAGGATCAGAAAACACATAAAGCATCATGAAAATCAATACCATGTTTACGAATGTTTGTTTGATTTTTATTTTCGTCCCATTCAAATTTCATAAATCATTTTATATATTTTATTTCAGCGCGGGACAGGTTTTTTATTGCCTGTCATTTTGTGTTTAATATGTTATTAATTCTTAGTTCTGCTATTAATTTACAAACTTTTTTCATTCTTGCAACCTCACTCATATTGGTTTTTTCATACTCAATCATTAGTAATCGCGCTTGGTGTGCTTCTTTTGATTTTAATATATCTAAGTAATTATTTTTAAAAGTATTATTACTAAAGGTACTGATAATATAGTAATAATTAGTAGTTTGTCATACATATTTAGTTTATTCAGTATGTCATGTAGAGTAGTAGGATTTGCTATTTCTATCGATTCGATTCTCTCCTCTTGTTTTTTTCTTTTCTCCTCAAGCAAAATATTTTCTTCTAACTCTTTTTTTTCTTTGTCTATTGCCCACTCCATAGCGTTATTAGCCCATTGTCTTACTTTTTCGTTTCTATCTTCATGAGTTAAAGTTAATAATAGTAGCTCATTTTCTTTAATTACATTATTCAATAGTTTTAATGCTTGCTTTTGATATTTCATGATGTTATTAAGAATTAATACATAAAACAATTAAAATAAACGGCAATACTTTCATTTATGAAACACTATTAAGACCGCAGGTTGGATTGAGCGATAGCGAAATCCAACAAAATAAAGTTAATAATATTCCAATCCTTTGAATTTAAACTAACCCTTTTCTATTTCTGCAAGAATATCATTTACAGAATAGTTTTTTTGCCACTGTTGACGGTCTTCGACATAATTACCATAACCCTGATTAAACTGCTGCATAAAGCGAATAAAATCAATTGCACCAAGTTCTTTATAAAGAATATCAATACCTATTTTTTGAATTTCCTGCTCTGTTTTATATTCAATTGCACTCATGGTAAATTCTCATTAAGCCAGACTAAAGAGTTTTAATCGTTCCAACGCTCTGCGTTGGAATGCAGCAGTTGACGCTCCAGCGTCTTCATTACAAAAGCACAACCATCAAAAACACAGCCTGAAACGAGGACGCTGGAGCGTCCTCAGACGCATTCCAACGCGGAGCGTTGGAACGATAATGATGCTGTGCGTAGGAACAAATTAATTTAGTAGTGTAAGTCGGGTTACGCTATCGCTAACCCGACCTACGGCTGCCTATGTTAAACCAGCCAGTTTGGATTCCAGTGATTTATGCAATCGGTGGCGGTATGGTTGCAAACAACGCCGCTAAATCCGCTTGGGTTTCTGCCGCTAACCAGCCACTCATACCTTGCGTCCACACCAGCGAAGCACGCGTTAATTGTCCAGACTGTATCATTGCTTGTAGCTGCGGTAACGGGAAAGGCCCTGTTTGCACACCATTCACAGCGACAAAATAACTAAGCGATACTGGCAATGGTGGCGGTGGCGGATTTGCTGCACCTGCGGCTGGATTGACTTGTTGTGGCTGAAATACATTGCCCATTTGATTTATCATGCCAAATCCCAAGCCCGCGCCAATTCCAGCTCCCATTAAACCACCTTCGGGATTATGTGCCGCCGCTTCCATCGCATTAGCCGCTTGAAATTGTGAATACGCGCCTAGATTACCAATGATTCCCATGCTACTGCGTTTATCCAGTGCTTGTTCCACTTCAGGCGGCAAAGAAATATTTTCAATTAAGAATTTGGTCAACTCTAACCCTAATTCATTAAATTCTGCTTTGATTTTATCGGTAACAATTAGTGATACTTCGTCATAATTAGACGCTAAATCTAACACAGGAATTTTACTTTCCGCAATCGCATCCATGCCACGGGTAACGGCTAAATTGCGTAACTGCTCATTGACTGCATCAACGGTAAATTCGCTATTTGTTCCAGAGACTTCTTTTAAGAATTTACCTGCGTCATTGACTCTAAAGGCAAACGATCCAAAAGCCCGCAAGCGCACGGGGCCAAATTCAGCATCACGCAACATGATAGGGTTTTTAGTCCCCCATTTTTGATTGATGAATTGTTTGGTATTAACAAAAAACACATCGGCTTTAAATGGACTATCAAAACCGTATTTCCAACCTTTCAGCGTTGCCAAAATCGGCATATTTTGGGTGTTAAGTGTGTACATCCCTGCTTGGAAAATATCGGCAATCACCCCTTCATTTAAAAATACAGCTACCTGACTTTCGCGTACCGTCAGTTTCGCGTTCATTTTAATTTCATTTTGATAACGCGGAAATTTCCATAAAATAATATCGGTAGCATCATCCGTCCATTCGATGATGTCGATAAATTCATTTCTCAGTGCGTCAAATAATCCCATTGTTTTATCCTAGAGTGAGGTTAAGGGAAAGTAGATTGTAACATTGGATAAAGTAGCTTTCAGTTTCTTAACGGCTTACCCGTTTTTAACAAGTGTTCTAATCGCGCCAATGTTCCCGCTTGTTTAGTCAATGTAACAAAAGCGTGTAATTCTAAAGCTAACAAATCGATTTCCGTTAGTGGTGACTTAATGTCAGCATCACCACCGCTTAACACCTCCGCTAATTTTTCAGCAATATCCCTATCATAATCTGTCGCTTTGCCTAAAGCGTGTAGGGATTTTATGCCCATTGCTAAGGTGGCTTGAAGCGTTTTTCCTGCCAGTTTATAAGTATAAGATTCGGGAGCGGTGTAATGACTAACAAGGGACAAGGCTTTGGTTTTAGCATCGGCGAGTAATCGTTGTTTATTCATGGTGATGCCATCGGACGCTGATAAAAATAATAACTCTTTGGCTTCCAACGCAGAGCCAGATACTTTGGCTAAACCAATGGTTTCAAAGGCTTTGACTACCGCTGGAACTGGACCTTTGGGGAGTTTTTCTTGTATTTGCCAGCGATGCAAATACTCTTTACATCCACCCCACGCTGGAATCAAGCCAACGCCAACTTCGACCAAACCCATGTAAAGTTCAGCGTGAGCTTGAATCGCATCACAATGAAGCAGAACTTCACAACCACCACCTAACGCTAATCCAGACGGTGCGCCAACCACTGGAAAAGGTGCGACTTTTAACGCGTGGTAAGTTTGCTGTCCTTTGATAACAAGTTGTTCAACGGCTGCCCAATCGCCGTGCTGAATTGCTTGAACCAGTAAATTAAGATTTGCCCCCGCTGAAAAATTCTTCGCTTCATTGTGTATGACTAACGCGGCAAATTCATCGTTAACTTTACTGATACTTTGTTGAATCAATGCCAGTGAGTCCATATCCAGCGTGTTCATTTTGCTATGAAATTCTAAACAAGCAACGCCATCACCGACATCCCATAAACTGGCAGAAGCATTGCTTAACACGGCTGAGCTTTGGCGTTTAATATCAGACAGCAATAACACCCCTGTTGCTCTGGGTATGGGATGATAATTTCCAGATAGGTCGGCAAAGCTGAGTGTGCCGTTTTCGACTTTGTACAGTGTTGCGTTGTTGGCTAGTAGTGCTGGGATGGTTTGCTGTTCGGCGCGTAGTTTATCGGCAAACTCTGCCACGCCGAATTCATCGATTAATTCAAAAACGCCGCGTTCCCAGTTATAACCTTCACGCATAGCGACATCAATGCTGACTAAATCATCGGCACAACAGGGGATTAAACTGGCGGCGTAAGTTACGGTTTTTGACAGGACGCGCCACGCATAGACCTCAGAGGTTTTTAAAACCTCTGAGGTCTTAACACTACGACTATATTCACCTGTTTGGAGATTAATCGATTCTTTCACTCGTTCTGGGCTTAAGCGATAAAAGCCGCCTTTGCCTTTTCTGCCTGTATAGCCTTCGCTAATCATCTTGGTCATTAAAGGCGGTAATTCGCTGACTAGCTGAAACGCATCATTCGGGGGTAACGCTTGTTTCATGCTGGCTAACACTGATGGAATTAAATCCAAACCGACTAAATCCAATAAACCAAAAATTCCTGTTTTGGGTATACCAAAAGGTAATAAAGCAGCATCGGCTTGTTCAACACTCAACCCTAAATTAATCGCTTCCAACAGCCCGCATTGCAACCAGTAAATACCAATACGATTAGCGATAAAACCAGCGGTATCTTTGCAAGTCACGCACTCTTTACCTAGCTTACTATCAGCAAATTCTTTAATCGCCGCCACTAATTCGGGACGTGTTTCTGAACCTATTACCAGCTCTAGTAATCTCATATAACGCGGCGGATTAAAAAAGTGGGTAATCATAAAGCGTTGTTTAAAACGCTCAGGCAACTCCTGTGTTAATAACCATAACGGCAAGGTCGAGGTATTAGAGGAAATCACACAATCATCACCGCACACCGCGTCCAGTTTTTCATACAGTGATTTTTTAATGGCAGGTTTTTCAATCACCGCTTCAATCACCCAATCAACATCGGCTAACCAATGTAGATGATCTTCGATATTGCCTGCGGTGATTAAACGGGCATTATTTTTGTGCATGAACGGTGCGGGTTGCGCTTTGAGCAGTTTTTCAACGGCGGTTTCCGCGATAAAGTTGCGGTTAGCACTCAGTTCTGGCTTAGGCACAATATCAAGTAAATACACAGGAATTCCCGCATTACTGATATGCGCGGCGATACTTGCACCCATCACCCCCGCACCAATCACGGCAACTTTATGAATGCTCATATCGCCTCCAAAATGGTAGCAATGCCTTGACCACCACCGATACATTGGGTGGCGAGAGCATAACGTTTATGTTCGCGTTGTAACAAACTGGCGGCTTTACCCGTGATTCTCGCCCCCGTCGCGCCTAACGGATGACCTAAGGCAATCGCACCACCATCAAGATTAATTTTATCCAACGCAATAGGCAGTTCGGTCAACACCGCTAAAGCTTGCGCGGCAAAGGCTTCATTGAGTTCAATAATATCAATATCGTTCAATGCTAAACCCGCGCGTTGCAAGGCTTTATGGGTCGCAGCAACAGGGCCGATGCCCATAATATCAGGCGCACAGCCTGAGACAGCGGTAGCTTTGATTCTCGCTAACTTGGGCAAACCGTGTTTATCAGCATAGTCTTCACTACACACTAACACCGCCGCCGCGCCATCGGTCAACGGTGAAGACGTACCCGCAGTGACACTGCCAGTAGCTTGAAATGCAGGCGCGAGTTGAGCCAAGGTAGCGGCAGTGGAATCAGGACGAATACAACCATCTTGGGTTACTGAACCGATAGCAATAATTTCATCGTTAAAGTGTCCTTGTTGTTGTGCGCTTATGGCTTTGTGTTGACTGAGTAATGCAAAAGCCTCTTGATCGCCTCGCGCTATTGCATAACGCTTAGCCAGATTTTCAGCGGTGTCACCCATGCTGATAAATGCGTCAGGATAACTCGCATAAAGCGCGGGATTGGGCATGGGATTAAAACCGCCCATCGGTATACGACTCATTGATTCCACCCCCGCACAAATAAACACCTCACCCGCATTCAATTGAATCGCCCCTGCGGCAATATGAATCGCCTGCATAGACGAGCCGCAAAAACGGTTTAGCGTCATCCCTGCAACGGTCACAGGCAGCCCAGCTAAATGGACAATGATTCTTGCTAGATTAAAGCCCTGCTCAGCTTCGGGAAACGCACAACCCAAAATCAAGTCTTCTATATCATCGGGATTAACGTCCGTCTGTTTTAGCAGCCCTTTGACCACCGCAGCGGCAAGATCATCAGGTCGGGTTTTTACCAGTTGCCCTTTATGAGCGGGTGTGAAAGGTGAGCGGCAATAGCCAGCGATAATAACGGATTTCATGGTCTTCTCCAAAGAGGGTACACAATGCCTGACTGCCAGTTAAAGCGTTTATGCTGAGATGTGAACTTGTCGAACAGTCGAAGCATGAATGGCTAGTAACGCAGTACCTAAGAACCATGAAATTTTAAGCGTTGGTTTTGTATAACTCTAGTATTTCTTTTAAATACCCTGATTTGTTTCAGTTTTGAATTCCCCGCGTTCGAGTTTTAAATAACAGGCTTACTGAAATACCCCGTCGCGCTCAGGATTGTTTGTCGTCATCATACCGATTTTAAAAATTATTATCTCCGTCCAGTGCCATAGGATGTGCCGACGATAGGAGGCGCATCATTCGCGTTATATTTCTCGAACGATGCGCTTCGTACCTCAGCGCATCCTATCGTGCTGATGCCAATGATTTTAAAGTTACGCTATCGCTAACTCGACCTACTCGGCTGATTATGGAAATCACGGTGCGGCTTCAAAACTCAGCTTATTGTTACCCAACCATTCACCTTTAACACTCTCTCCGTCAATTGCTAGCTTGATAGTTGCTACTGTTTTTCCTTTGTCATCTGTTTCCTTCAGGGTTAGGGAATTGCCTTGCTGTGTTCCTGATAAGGGAATGCTTTGTCGATGTTTGTCGTAAAAATAGACAGCACTAAACGATTGATCCTCATAAGCATTACCCAGTAGTAGCAGGGTAATGGCAATTTTTCCTCCTATGAAACCATGTAAAACTTGGTTGAATGGACTTTTTGCCGCAGTTCCTGTGCCTTCATTCAGTAGCAAGGCTTTACCGTAGCTACTGAGGTAAGGTCGTAAAGATTCAACGGGATAGGCATTTGCAAAATCACCGATGTTGTCCAAAGCTCTGAAAGCATGATTGCTGCACCGCTCACGGGTAAAAGTGACCGCTTTGTTGTTAATAGTGAAAGTTTTAGACGTGTATTGCGGATCGGCAATCAGGGTTATACAGTCCTGAAATTGCTCTACCATGATGTTTTCGGCAGAATTGACTTCGTTTTTGTCAGAATTCTTTTTCAGCTCCAAAATAGCCTCTTTAATCTGGCTTTGGCGTTCAACAAGCAGTTGTTTTCTGTTGAAGACTTCCCATCCTTCAGGAGTGAATAAATCACTTATTCCAATAGCTCTACCAGAATCAGTGTCAAAATTATAATCAGCACCGTATGTTTCACAGTAGGCTCCGCAGCCTTCTTTCTCAAAGCCGATGCTCAAAACACGCCCATTATTGTTTAACACCTGATAGCTCATCTCGACAGTACCCGCATAGTCATCCTGTTTCAATTTGTAGTCATTGCGTTTGGCAGGTGTCAGGATTCCCAGTTCATTGATAAATATAAAATCATTAATACGGGCGGCTATTTTTGATGATTTGGATTCTACAAAGGGCAGGCTGAATACAGGAGAGATACCACGTTCTTTATTACTGACTTCAATAGATAGTGTTTTTACCGACAGGTCATTTCCCAAGACTAAACCAGAAAATAGTAAAATGAGCCATAAACAAAATGAGCGGATGATTATTTTCATGGTTATTCCTAGCTATTGGTAATTTGTAGGTCTGGTTAACACGATAAGATGCGCTGCATAGGATGTGCTGATGTACGAAGCGCATCATTCGCGTCAACTCGAATGATGCGCCTCCTATCGTCGGCACATCCTATTACACTATTTGTGTAAAATATAAAATCAAAGCGGCGCAGCATCCACATACAACTTAACCCCCAATGCTTGGCAAACTTTGGCAACGGTATCAAAGCGTGGGTTGCCGTTTTCTGATAATGATTTATCCAAACTGGCACGCGATACGCCGATTTGTTTGGCAATATCAGCCATGCCTTTTGCTCTAGCGGCGATATTTAGGGCGTGTAGAAAGTCTGAGCTATCGCCCGTTTCGGCAATTTCTTTTAAAAAGCCTTGAATATCAGCGTCGGTCTGTAGATGTTCAGCAATATCAAAAGAAGATGTTTCAATAGTCATGATGATGACTCCTGTTGTTTAAGCAACTGTTTAGCGTGATTAATGTCGGCGTTTTGACTGGTTTTATCACCGCCGACTAATAAGAGAACGACTTGCTGATTACGCAAGGTGTAGTAAATCCGCAAGCCGCCGCCAAAGAAAAAACGTAATTCAAAAAGCTGTGTGTCAATCTGTTTGAAATCCCCAAAGTGACCATTTTCAATACGCGCAAACCGCGCCAAAATACGCCGCTTGTTGATTGCATCTACATTAGCAAACCATTTATTAAAAATAGCGGTGCTTTGTAATTCATATTTCAAGCATTACGCACCAAACGATAAATCTAACAGCGCGTTGTCCAATTGACCTGCACGGAAACTTTTGCCTGAATCAACAGCCGTGACAATCACGCTGGCTGGGCTGAATAACATGGCATCAATTTTGAAAAAATCGTATTCATATTGTTTGAAGATTTCAGCAAACGGTTTGCCGTAATCTTTAGAAGTTGAGCTGGGTAGATTTTTTGCCAGTTCTTCTGCCGCTTCATCACTGCCTTTGACAAATAAATGCACTTGCCCTGCGAATAAAATGGCATCGTTGGTGCGTCCCATTGCTTTGACGAAATTGGGGTGTGGCGGACAGATGGGTGCAGAGCCGCTGCCATCAATGATGTTTTCTAAGGGGAAATGTAGGGCGTGGGCTTTGTGCATGGCGACTTCTAATACTCGCGCTACGACTTGTACACCACCCGCTAAACTGCTGGTAGGGGTGACGATGATAGTGAGTTTGTCAGGCGATACGTTACACGCGGTGGCTACTTTTTCGATAATTTCCAGTGGTGGGAATTTGTCGTTTTCGATGACTAATACGGTGCTGTCGGCACTGTCACGGTAAGCCAATTCTTTATACAGTTCTTCAACGGGTTCAACTTCGCCGTTTTTTACTTTGGTTGCCATTGCACGCGCTGGGCCTGAACCTAATGCGTAATATTTTTCATGCGATAAACTCCAGCCCGCATATTGACTGCCTAAACAGCCGAGTACAGGGTTGCCTGTGTGGACGTTGACCGATAACGGCCAGTTGGTGGTGTAAGTGCTATGGCTAATAGAGACTGTTCCCATACCACCTAAACAAATTTCGGCAATAATGCGACCTGCTT
>CAIUVX010000192.1 GCA_903902705.1 uncultured Methylococcales bacterium | reverse complement strand
TCAGATGAACATTCTTTAGCGCGTTCCAAAGCCGATTCAATAATCCACGCTAACTTATTCGGTTCTGCTTGCGTAATTAAACCGCCATAACTGCCTTCTGCACCTGCTACGGTATAAATTAAAACCCCTTGCATAGCTTTGTCATCAATATACAAACGTTCATTTAAAGAAATTGCTGAATAGCCGCATAAAAATTCCAGCTCTTTAATTACAATATGCGAAAAGGTATGTCCTCACCACACCAAGTACATTGTTCAACTTAAAACACATTGTATCTTTTTGGATTACCTTTTAATCCTTTGTTACAATCTCTTTCTATTTCCCCGATTTTGTCTCTTGCTCCTTTATTATTTCTATCATCATTAATCCTGTCCATTACCCATAAATACTACTCCAATTTAACCTCATACGCTTGGGAAGTGGCATTGATAGCTTCTGCAAAGTCACGGAGGCGTTGTATAACCCACGCCACAAGGCTTCCACGCCTGGATTGCCATCATTTTTACGCGCTAAGAAGCCACTGAAACGGGCGACGATTAGAATCATGTCCCCTAGCGCAGGTGGATTAGGTGGCAAAGGCGTTTTTTGACTGACAATCCACGCGGCTTGCCATTCTTCTCGATCAAAGATTACCTCACAAGGCAGCTCAGGCACATCGCGCCCTAAGGTCATGAGCATTAACACTCGCCACGCAATAATCATGTAGATAACGAGGGCTTTTTCGAGTTGTTCCTTGGTGCTGAGCGGCGATTCTTCGACGTTACAACCTGTTTTAAGGGTTCTAAAAAACACTTCAATCAGCCATCGGCGGCGATACCATTCAATGCGCAACACCGCGTCCGCCAAGGTGGTGAGTGTCTCATCGGTGAGTAGCCGCCATTCAATCGGGGTTTCGTTTTCAGGGGGATGCTCTTCCCTCGCCAGCAATGCGGTGACGGTGAGTGCTGGGTGGCAGGCAGCGTTATTCTTTCCTGGCGTAAGGTTTACTGTATTGAGACTTTTAAAACACGCACTAAGTGGGGTGCTAGACGTGCATTAACAAAAATGGCAGGATCTATTTTCTTCGCTTCGGCATGAGCGGCGGCTTTATCGAGTATCGCGGATAAATTCCCGTAACTACTCACCCTATCAATCCGTGGCTTGTAGCGGTTTTACTGGTATAAAAAGTAGAAAAACATGATATTTTTAGTCAATTTAGCTATTTTTTGCATAAAATGCCCCCTCAAGCCTAATGAATCATAGGGTGAGTAGTTACGTTTAAACTTACCCATTAAGTAAAAACTTGTCTGGACAATGAAATCCACTATAGTGATACTTGAAGAAAGCACTCCAAGGAGAAGCAATTTATGTTGCAGGAAGATAATCCCGCTGTACGCTTACTGAGCTATAGTGAGTTAATACTCACGCTGCAAGGTTTGTGCAAAGAAAAACACTCAGGAGTTATGATTGTCATTAGCGAATTAGGTAGCACGGCAAAGCTGACACTCGAACAAGGTGAGATTTTTGACGTAAGTTTTGGTGGCATAAGCGGTAATGCTGCCTTATTACAAATCAAAAAAATAATTCAGGGTAAAGTTTCATTTTTTAAACGCGCACAAGGGATTGCTGTACCACATATCGATTTATCTACCAGTGAAATTTTGCAGGTATTGGCAGATAAATCACAGCTTACCTCTCACCAGCTAAACTCTCCCACACAATTTCAAGTTGCCAATGAAGAGCAAATGGTCGTTATTGAAGCCATTTTAGCTTCTATCATCGGGTCAGTCGCACGCATTATTTATCAGGATTACAAAGAAGACTTACAGCGTGCATCTAACTTAGATGCACTGAGTGTTGTTATCGAAAAAATTGCCAAGCAAGTGCTAATGGCTGAACAGCAAAAAATGTTTAAACAGGGTATACGCGATTTTATTCATTTGCGTGGTTTAAAAGAACAAAAGTCAATTCTAAATGCCCTCAATTCAGCTTTTCAAGCATCAAAACTCAATACAACAACCTTATCGCTTTGTATCAGTAAACAATCGGTACAAGGCGAGTTAGGTGCGGTATTACTGACTAAACTGGCATCACAACTTGAATATACAGATAATCTGGTTGGCGTTGTGCCATTTTTCGATTTATTGAGATTTCTGGAAAAAACAACCAAGACAGGTTTATTAACCATTGAGTCTAAAGGGAAAAAAGCGGCTATTTACTTTGATAAGGGTGTACTAATTAACGCTGTTGAGGCAAATAAGCACGGTGTTTCAGTTGCTATCGATGTATTGCAATGGGAACTGGATACCATGAGTTTTGTTACATTGGAACAGATAGGTGTTGCCCATGAAATTCATCAAACAGTGGCTGTTTTAATCAACAGTTTGCAAGCAAATAGCAGCAAGGAAGGTACGCAAAAATATAGCAAATCTATCAGAGGTAACTTATCTTCTAATGAAATCCAGTGTGCCATAACAAAAGAGATTGCACGCTTACAAAACAAAAAACAGGACATAACGCCCGCTGAATTATCTGCTAACGACATTCAGTGTGCCATAACAAAAGAGATTGCACGTTTACAAAACAAAAAACAGGATATAACACACGCTGAAGCCGAATATGTTTCTTTAATGGCAAATGCCATCCTGTTAGCCGAGAGTTATGACAATATTGGTGCAGAACAACTATTCTGTCGTATATTGCAGGATCATGATGATAGTTATCACGCTTGGTTGTGGTTATCAAGGGTGACAACCAATATGTCAGTCATAGAATTCTCGTTGAAAAAAGCGGCATATATCCATTCTAAAAGCAGTCAATTAGCCGATGAAGTAACAAAATTTACAATTGCCAGAAAAACCATTAAAAGCGATTTCGTCTTACGCTGTCCATTTTGCTGGATGCCTGTCAAAGAAAAAGACAATGAATGTCCAAACTGTTTTGCTGGTTTTTTTATTGACAACGCATTCTTCAATAAGGTGAGTAAGGCAAAAACAGATGTACTTGATAAAGCTATTGACCGTTACAACGATGTATTGCAACGCAATGCGAGCAATTCAAACAATGTGTATTTACTTTTCTATTTGGCAATGGCGTATCTTAATCGTCAATATCATCAGGAAGGCTTGGCACAATTATGCGAAATAACTAACCTAGCACCTGAAAACAGAGCTTTTCTACAACAAAAAAACCTGCTAACAAACTATATGCAAACTGCTGGATTTATTTCAACGCCAGCCCAAACAGCTCGCCAAAGTTTAGCAAGGGGCAGAATTCTTGTTGTTGAAGACAGTGCCGTAACACGCAAAGTGATTGCCAGAACGTTGACAACCAATGGTTATGACGTTTTTGAAGCCAAAGATGCCAATGAGGCACTGATGGATATAAGTACGCAGAATTTGGATTTGGTATTGCTGGATATTATTCTGCCAGGTAGGGATGGCTATGAAATTTTAGCGGAAATCAGAAAAATACCGCATATCGCCAAAATACCCGTTGTTATGCTGACATCCAGAGATAGCTTATTTGATAAATTGAAAGGCAAGGTATCTGATGCCAATGAATATTTAACCAAACCTTTCCAACCAGACGAACTCTTGTCGGTTGTAAAAAAATATCTAAAGTGATGTTATGTCAAAACCACCCTATAAAATTCTAGTTGTTGATGATTCGCCAATTATTCGGCGGGCAATTATTGCTATTATCAATGCTAGCGATGAATTGCGCGTTGTCGGAGAAGCGGCAAATGGACATGAAGCCTTAGACCTTATTGCACGTCTTAAGCCAGATTTAGTGACTTTAGATATTATCATGCCGCAAATGGGTGGCTTAAGCACATTAAAGCACATTATGATTTTTCACCCGACACCTGTTGTCATGTTAAGTAGCTTAACTCAAGATGGAGCAAGTGTAACTTTTGATGCGTTGCGATACGGTGCGGTTGATTTTATTGCTAAACCGTCTAGTATCAATAGCGAGCCAATACAAAGTCAAGCCAATGCAATCACCCAAAAAATAATCACTGCGGCTAAAGTAAAAACCAACATTATTCAATATGTGCGAGTTCGACCTAAAGCTGATAATTTTTTGTTACCTAAAAAAATCTGTAAAAGTCTTGTTGTTTTAGGTGTTGCCGAAGGCGGTTATGGCGCGTTATTAAAAATAATACCGCGTTTAGAACCGCACCCTACGACTACTTACATGGTGATTTTTTATGAAACCTCAACGCACGTCAATAGCTTTATTAACTACCTAAATCACTACAGTCAAGTGATGGTACAAAGACTACAAAACAATACTACGTTAGAAGCTGGGGTTTGTTATATGAGTTTGGGGGAAGAATATGTGACTTTACATGGTGGGCAGGAGTACTATACCGCCCATGTTAGTAATGCACCTTTTTCTTCTCGACGTGGTTCTATTGACATGTTGATGTTTTCAGTGGCAGAAACTGTTGGCAAACATTCGTTAGGCATTATTTTAACGGGAGCTGGAACCGATGGTGCAGAAGGGCTGGAAGAAATTATTCGCGTTGGTGGTGTTGCGATTGTTCAAGCTCCCGTTAGTTGCCTCTACAAAAGTATGGCTTTATCAGCACTTAATGCCTGTGAAGCGGAAACAGTCGTTGCTGATACAGAAATAGCCGCCGAAATTAATTATTTTTCATCCAATTTAATGTAAATGTTTATTTAAACGGAGAATTCACCATGATAACGTGGTTCAGTAATTTGAGCTTGAGAATTAAGCTGCTTATGTTCTTTTTGGCAGTAGGTTTAATCCCTTTCAGCAGCGGTGGTTTTATCGCTTACAACACGTCTGATACGGCGTTAAGAAGTCAGATTATTTCACAGCTCGAAGGTATTCGAGAAACTAAAAAACGTCAAATTGACCAATACTTTGTTGAGCGTAAAGGCGACATGGAAGTATTGACAGAAACAGCACTGAGTTTCTGGCAACAAAGCTCGACAGCCTTAGCTGGTATTCAGATACAAAAAAAAGAGCGGGTAGAAAACTATTTTGGACGATTATTCAAACTACTCGAAGATACTAAAGTAAATATTCGTTTTACAGATGGTGTGAAAGACTTTTCCAATGCGTTTGCAAAAGGACTACAAAGTCCTGAATACAAAGCGTTGAACACGCAAAGAGATAAAGCCTTGCAATCGTTTAAGCAAGCGTTTGCTCTTAATGACATATTTTTGATTGATGCAGCGGGTAATATTGTTTATACCGCGTCCAAAGAAAATGATTTAGGGCAAAATGTTGCCACGGGTAGTTTAAAAAACAGTGGCTTAGGTCGTTTATTTGCTAAAGCTCACAGTAGTGCGGCACTGGAAGATTTTAGTTTTTATGATCCATCCAAAGAACAGGCTGCCTTTATTGGTGCGCCACTGCTTGATGACAATGGTACTTTTATCGGTATTGCGGCTTTTCAAGTATCTACAGATGAAATTAACAACATCGTTCAGGATCGTAACGGCTTGACTGCAACTGCTGAATCTTACCTGATTACCAAAGATGCTGATGGTAAATTCACTTATCGTTCTGACCGTGTGGTAAAACAGGGGAAAATCGGTGATGAACGCACAGGAGCGGCTGACTTTATCGAAGAAGGGATGTCGGGAAAAAACGGACGGGTTTTCAAATTGGGTACGACTGGAAAATACGAATTGACTTTGTATGATTCCATTAAAGTATCAGGATTGCACTGGGCGATTATCACGACAGTAAACATCGATGAGATTGTATCGCCTAAAGCAGCAGGAGCGACAGAAGATTATTATAGCCAATATGTTAAATCGTATGGTTATTATGACTTAATGCTGGTAGCCGAAGATGGTCAAGTATTCTATACGGTAGGTAAAGAGCAAGACTTAGATAGTAATGTTATTACTGGGCAATATAAAAACACAGGCTTAGGCAAAGTGGCTAAAAAAGCCTTTGATACCCGCAGTTTTGTATTTGAAGATTTCGATAAATACGCGCCATCCAACAACCAAGTATCCGCATTTATTGCGCAACCTGTTGTCGAGAACGGCAAAACCATTTTTACTTTGGCGTTACAATTATCGCCTACAGGTATTAACAGTATCATGGCAGAGCGTACTGGTTTAGGTAAAACGGGTGAATCTTATCTGGTTGGTTCTGACTTTTTAATGCGTTCTGACTCTATTCAAGATACTGCTCACAAATTACAAGCCTCATTTGATAATCCAGAAACAGGTTCAGTAAAAACCATTGCGGTAGACGAAGGCTTGGCAGGTAAGAGCGGATCAAAATCGTTCCTAGGTTATACGGGGGATCAGATTATTGCCGCTTACGCACCTATCAAAGTATATGGCACTGAGAACTGGGTGTTAATTGCCAAAATGAATAACGCAGAAGCGTTTGCATCTGTATACGATTTCGCCAAAACGATGGGGATTTTAGGGGGCGTGATTTTGATTTTGGTAATTTTAGTGGCGTTATGGGTAGCAGGATTAATCTCTAACCCCATTGTAACAATGGCGAACGTTATCACCCAGATTGCGACTAACCGCGATTTAACGTTAAAAGTACCAGGTGGTGAAGGTCAAGACGAAATCAGTGTTATGACGCGAGCGTTCAATAACATGATTGAGGTGATTCACACCGCATTCAAGGTGGTAAATGAGTCGGCGGTTAAAGTAGCAACCAGCTCCGAAGACGTAGCAAAGCGAGCAACGGGTAACAGAGAGCGGTCAATTAAAGAATTGGCTCGTACTCAAGAAGCGGTAGGTTTAATTACTGAAATGGGAAGTACCGCAGGTAAAGTTAATCAGGCATCACAAGCGCAAAAAGAAGCGGCGGAATCATCGGCTAAAACCATTGGTCAGCTGTTAAAAGCCGTTGAACAGGTGGCAGAATCTGCCAAACTGCAAAACAAAGAAGCCAAAGAAACCATGGGTAAAGTCTCAGAAATGGGTGCAACGGGTGCGCAGGTTGTGGCAACCGCAAGAGAACAAGGCACAATGGTGTCAAAAGTATCAACCGCTATCACCGCAATTTCTGGTGCGGTAGAAAGTATGAACAAAGCAGTGTCTCAAGCCACTCAATACGGTAAAGCATCGTTGTCAGCGGCAGAAGAAGGTAAACGCTCGGTGGCATCAACTGTGGAAGGGATGCAGGCAATTGCTGATTCTTCCGAACAAATCTCTGACATCATCGGGGTAATTACAGAAATTGCCGAACAAACCAACTTACTCGCCTTGAATGCGGCGATTGAAGCGGCGAGAGCGGGCGCACACGGTAAAGGTTTTGCGGTGGTTGCGGACGAAGTAGGTAAACTCGCGCAACGTTCATCCGAAGCGGCAAAAGAAATTACCCAGTTAATTAAAGACTCTAGTAACCGTGTTGAGGAAGGAACAAAGCTGACGGGCGAATCACAAAAATCGTTGATTAAAATTGACGAAGGTGGACGAGTCAATATGCAGGCAATTGAAGAAATTGAAAAAACTGCTGTGTTATTAGCATCGGGTACAGCACAAGTACAAGCCTTGATGAAAGATTTGAACACCTTGGCAGAACAAATCGGTGGAATGGCGGGTGAACAAGGGGTACGTCGTTCAGCCGCAGAATCTGCTTTGAACTCGTTATTACAAGAATCAGATAAAATTGCCCAGTTGGTTGACGGTGCGAACAAAGGTGCGCAAGAAGTGGGTGTGGAAATGGGGAGTGTTGTGGCGCGTACTGGTGAAATGTCTACTATGACCACCGAACAAGCTCAACGCTCGCAAAAAATCATGGCAATTTCTAACGAATCTGCAAAAGCGGCAGAACAAACCGCCGAAGGTGCGGGTGTGGTTGTGGGGATTACCGACGGTTTGCAAACCCTGTCACAAGAATTAACAACCCAAGTAAAACAATTCAAAATCTAGTTTGCGGGAGTATTCGTTGTGAGTGATAAATATACGACAAGTAAAGTGGATTCCGAAAAGGAACAGCTCATCCAACTGGTCGGTTTTAAGATAGGTAAAGAGACGTTTGGCGTAGACATTCTAATGGTTCAAGAAATCATTCGTTCCGCGCCAATCACTCATGTGCCTAACTCGCCAGAGTTTGTTGAGGGCGTAATTAATTTACGCGGTAGTATTATTCCCGTCATTGATTTACGCAAGCGACTAGATTTACATACTGCCAGTTATGAAAAAGAAAAAGATTGGATTTTAATCTTAGATATTGCAGGTAGAATTACGGGGTTTATTGTCGATTTTGTAACAGAAGTTATCAAAATTCAAGAAGATAGTATTGATCCACCACCTGAAATTATCGTAGCAGGTCTACACAGTCAATATATTCGTGGTGTTTGTGAAGTTGACAAAGAACTGCTGATTTTGCTGGATTTTAATCGTATTTTGCTGGTTGATGAACTGAAAAAACTGAAGACCATTAATCTCAATACAGAATTGAACGGTCACAGTACAAGTTTATAATTGTTCGATTTCTTAACATGAGGTGACAGAGGAAATAATATATTTCCTCTGTCTGTCTTGCAGGAAAATAATACCGCTGATTAAGTCAGTGTGCTTTTTTTTAAAAAGGTGACGATATGGGTATGCGTATTTTGATTGTTGATGACTCGGCAATGATGCGAAAAATGATCGCCAAGGTATTAACTACTCGCGGCGGGCATACTGTTGTTGGCGAAGCTAAAAATGGCATTGAAGCATTAGAACTTTACAAAACCTTAAAGCCAGAACTAGTTACGATGGATATTACCATGGATCCTATGGATGGCTTAACAGCGGCGAGAGAAATTTTACTGTACGACAGTGGTGCCCAGATACTTTTTCTTTCCAATCTGGATCAAAAAAAATATAACGGTGATATTGAAAATATCGGTGCGATAGGATTTGTCAATAAACACAAGTCTCAAGATATTCTTGACTTCATCAATAGCTGATTAAGGACAGGTTATGATTGATTTATCCCTACTTGAGGATTTTATTGGCGGGGCAGGAGAAAGCCTAGATGAGATGGAAACCGCTCTGCTTGAGCTTGAAATCTCCCCGAATAGTAATGAATTGCTGAACACCATTTTTCGAGCCATGCACACCATTAAAGGTGCTGCTCAATTTGTTGGTTTGGATAAAGTATCGGCTCTTAGTCACGTTCTGGAAGATTTACTGGATTTACTGAGAGAAGGAAAAAAAACAGTTACGCCAGATATTATTTCATTGCTGATTCAAACCAAAGATCGTATCAGTTTACTGGTCATCGACTTAGAAAAAACCAAGTTAGAAATAACAAATGTAGAGGATTTAATTGACAAAATAAAAATTCATCTGTGCGATGATGTAGATCAAAAAAAGCCAGCTGATTTTGAAGAAAGTGAAGAAATGGATTTGTCTGCTTTTTTGGCAGAGGACAGTGCGACAGAAGACGCTGGTTTTCTTAATGCGCAAGATGAGCCAGAATTTAATTTATCTGCTTTTCTGGCAGAAGACATAGCAGAAACGACTGTTGATAAGCGTACTGAATTCGCTAATCCAGACATTGAGGTCAATGTGGAAGAGCAAATTATTCTTCCTGATGAAGAACATGACCAAGAATTGTTCGGTATTTTTATCCAGCAATTACGCGAAAAAACAACGGTATTAAATGATATTGTTGACAATCTGGGGTGGGCGGCAAATAAAACAGAACTACTGGTGACTGCGATTGACACACTGGAAAGCCTTAAATTTTCTGCCAACTACATGGGCTATGGAAGCTTAACCCAGTTTTATAGTCGCTGGTTAGCTGAATTACTTGATGCGCGTACCAGCTTATCGACCAGCAGTGAAGTTTCGTTTGCTTTTATGGCGACTTATCTTGCCAAATTAGGGCAGATATTTCCACAGCTATCAGACATTTTTAGCCTAAAAACATCGTCTGAAAAAAATCTGATACAGGCAACAGACAGTGCCATCAATTCACTGGATATGGATGAACAAGCCAGTTTGGCATTCGTGGAAGATTTTTTATCTTCCGATTATCAAGCGTTGGACATACATACAACAGATACCCCGTTAGATGATGGTACGGCTAACAGCGTATTGAACGATGAAGATTATTTGTTTGCCAAATTAAGTCATGCGTTGGATTCTTCCATCGAAAGATCAATTACTGCTGAACCTATCAACGACGTTTTTAGTGCGTTATTGAATGCTGCTAATGAGCAAAAAACCAGAATAGCGGCAGAAGAAAAAGAAAAGAACCAGTTAAAAATTAAAACGCTGACGGAAGCAAACCTAGAACCTGAGCCACAGATAACCGTACAACCAGTACAAAATAAAATAGCCACACCTGACAAAACGACAGACAGGTCTGATAGTGTTGAGCAAGCAGGCATCACTAGCAGTACAACCGATAAGACACTAAAGAAAAGTATCCGTGTTGATGCGGATAAAATCGATTCATTGATGAATCAGGTCGGTGAATTAATTGTTGATAGAGCCTATTTCTTCCAGTTAGCGAATGAAATTAATGAGTTACAACACTATTTAAAAGAAGTGACAGGGCTGGCACAAAAAGATTTGAAGCCTGTTAGAACGTTTGCCTATCGTTTCAGTGAAGCCATTATTTCGCTGGGTCGAACTTCTAACGAACTACAGGAAGGCGTGATGAAAGTTAGAATGCTGCCTATTTCGCAGCTTTTTAACCGCTATCCGCGCTTGGTGCATGATCTTGCCCATACCAATGGCAAAAAAGTACAACTGGATATTCGTGGAGAAGAAACCGAACTCGATAAAATGATTATCGAAGAAATTTCTGACCCGTTAATTCACATGATAAGAAATGCCATTGGTCATGGTATCGAAACCCCAGAAGTACGCAAGCAACTGGGTAAACCTGAAACAGGTACACTGATTTTAGAAGCCTATCATGAAAGTAATCACATCGTCATTGAAGTCACAGACGATGGCAGAGGCATAGACACAGACAGAATCAAGGCGAAAGCCGAAGAAATGAATCTGTTTACCAGCGAAGAACTTAATCGTATGTCTTTGGATGACTTGACGCGCTTTGTTATGTTACCTGGTTTTTCGACTGCCAAAGAAATCAATAGCACCTCAGGACGAGGTGTAGGTATGGACGTGGTAAAAAAGAACATCGAAAAACTCAACGGCACGATAGAAGTGGAATCACGTCTGGGTGTGGAAACTAAAATACGCCTGAAAATCCCGTTAACTCTGGCGATTATTCAAGCCTTGCTGGTTCGTGTCGGTGAAGATTCATTCACCATTCCATTGGCGAATGTCGAAGAAACCCTGCGCGTCACACAACATGAAATTTCTATTTTAGAAGATACCGAAGTGATGTACCTGCGCGGAAAAACCTTACCTATTTTCCGTTTATCTGTCTTATTTGATTTGAAATCAGCGCAAAAAACCGAACAAACCAATTTTTTTGTGGTTGTGGTCAACACGGGTAATCAAAAAGTTGGTTTGATGGTTGATTCATTGCTGGGGCAGGAAGAAGTTGTTATTAAACCCTTAGTCGATTATCTGCATGAGCAAAACTGTTTTTCAGGCGCGACTATTATTGGTGATGGACGTATTTCCCTGATTTTAGACGTGCATGAACTGATTAACATGACAACAGATAAACAGGTTAAAAAACACGAAGAACAAGAGAGAAGATCGATTGCTTCACTTCAAGGTAGCGACTAATAACGCTCTTATCTGAAGTTTACGATTCAGTTTAGCCGAGGTTTTTGTGTGAAAAAAATAAAAGTGTTGGTCGTTGATGATGCTAACTTCATGATTAAGGCAGTCAGCGAAATTTTAAATTCCGATGACGATATTGAGGTTGTTGGTTCGGCAAAAAATGGCTTACAGGCACTGGAGAAAATTAAAGAACTCGCACCCGATGTTATTACTCTGGATGTTGATATGCCCATTATGGATGGTCTGCGTGCAGTGCGTCATATCATGCTTGAATGCCCTGTACCCATCGTGATGTTAAGCTCATTGTTCAGCAATGGCGCGATTACCTTTGAAGCCTTAAGATTAGGCGTAGTTGATTTTTTACCCAAGCCATCAGGTGCAATTTCGCAAAATATTCATACTGCGAAACAGCAAATTATTGATCGTATAAAAAATGCAGTGTCAGTCAATATCCATAATATCCACCGTGTCAGAGTCAACCCGATTAATGAAGCCAATAAGTTACAAAACTACGGCTTTCAGACACTGGAATATTTACTGCTTATTGGAACGAATTTAGGCGGGCCAAACACCAATATTCGTATTTTTTCAACACTGTCGCCTAAATTGGCAACTGCTGCGATTATTATTCAGGAAATATCTCCTAAAATGCTACCCGCCTATGTTAAGGAATTTGATAAATACGCCCGTTGGACTATCTGTGAAGCCACCGATGGTGCGGTGTTGGAAGCGGGTGTTTGCTATGTTGCCTCAAATGAATACACGCTAAACATAGAAATCAATCGCCTAGATCAAGCGATAATAAAAATCAGCGAACGAGTCGATAAACCCCTTGATAAACTGTTTATCTCTGCCGCTTCGGTGTTTGGTACGCATACTATTGGTGTATTGCTGACAGGTATTGGTGATGATGGTTCTAAAGGTTTTAGAGAAATAAAAGCTAAAGCAGGTGTTACCATTGCCCAACAAAGTAATACCTGTGTTTATCCAAATTTAACGGAATGTGCGATTGAACAAGGCGTGGTCGATAAAGTTTTGCTTGATAAAAATCTGCCTAGTGGTATAGAAGCGTTGATTAAAGAACACGCGGCGCGTTTATCCTAGTTGATTAACAATGGAGTTTTTATGATTATTATTTGTGGTGAATGTAAGGCTAAACTTCAGTTAGATGACCATCTAATTGCTAAGCCACTTCTTAAAGTCAGATGCTCGAAGTGTAAACATATTTTTTCTATTGATCTTTCGCCTAAAGAAGATGTAGTCGAATTAAAACAATCATTCGAAAAACCTAAAAAAGTTATTGCCATTTGCAACCAAAAAGGTGGTGTGGCAAAAACATCGACTTGTTTAAATTTAGGAGTATCGTTATCACTATTAGGAAAGCGGGTTTTATTAATTGATTTTGATGGGCAAGCTAATTTAAGTTTATTACTGGGCAAAAAGAATGAACCCTCATTTTATGAAATAGCAGAAAAACAAATTACCATCTCAAAAGCCATTAAAAGTATTTATCCAAATCTATGGTTATTACCTGCCAATAGTCGTATTACATTACTGGCTAGACAGGCATTACAACAACCAAAAGAATTTGGTTTTTTTCTCCGTGAAAATTTAGAGCCTATTAAAGAACACTTTGATTTTATTCTGATTGATACCCCTCCTTCGGTAAAGTTTTTTACCCCTCACGCGCTTATGGCAGCCGACTTTGTAATTATTCCAACGCAATGCGAATTTTTATCAATGAATGGTGTTATGCAAATGGATAGTGTTATTCGTACTTTCGCATCGACCCATCCTTTGGATTACCGAATACTGGTTACGTTGTACGATGAAAGAAATACTGCATCTAAAGTTATTTATGCCAAACTAAAACAAAAATATCCTGAAAAGGTTTTCGATACCGTTATTAATCTGGATTATAAAATGCAGGAATCTCAAATTATTAATGAGCCTTTGGTTCATTATGATCAAAATTCCAAGGCTGCAATCCAATATGGTCAATTAGCCAAACAAATTGACATTATTTTGCGCTAAAAATAGGGAATATATTAAATGGGTTATAAAAAAACGGTTTTACCTTTTATTACTCTTTTTTTCATTTTGTTATTATGGGAGTTGGTCACTCGTTTTAGCGGATGGAGTCGTAACGTTTTTCCAGGTTCTATTGCGGTATTAACTAGCATGGGTGAATTAATCGCTAACGGGACATTATTAAAAAATACCGTTGCTAGTTTATTTAGAGTAAGCATTGGTTTTTCCTTGGCTGTCGTGCTGGGCGTTCCATTGGGTATTATTTTAGGACGCGTAGAAATCGCTAAATTACTATTCAACCCATTAATTCAATTTTTACGACCTATATCACCACTAGCGTGGATACCACTTGCCATGCTGTGGTTTGGTATTGGTGATCCACCTGCCATTTTTTTGATTTTTCTTGCCAGTTTTTTTCCAATGGTTGTATCAACCAGTGTCGCTGTTGAATCCATTAAACCGACTTATTTTCAGGTAGCGGCAAATTTCAATTTTACTCGGATAGAAGTATTAACCAAAATCGTTATTCCCGCGATTATCCCTCAAGTGATTACCGCCTTGCGCATGACTATTGCCATTGCTTGGTTAGTCGTTGTAGCGGCTGAAATGATTGCAGTACAATCAGGATTAGGTTATTTGATTTTGGATGCTAGAAACGCATTACGCATGGATTATGTCATGGTTGCCATGATTGTTATTGGTATTATTGGCTTATTGCTAGATTTTATTATGCGATCGCTGGGTAATATTGAATCAACAGCGTGGGGACGGTTGACAAAATAATGAGCTGCATTCAAGTAAAAAATTTAAAAAAATCCTTTATTGATCGTAGACGTGCTGGACGCGGTGGTGAACGCGCCTCTCTTGGAAACGAGATACTTGTTCTCGATAATATCAATTTAGAATTTGCCGAAGGCGAATTGGTTTGTATTTTAGGTCCCTCTGGCTGCGGTAAATCAACATTGTTGAGAATGGTAGCGGGATTTGATTTTCCCACCACGGGCGAGGTACTCATTAATGACGAGCCAGTCACAGGATCACGTTCTGATAGTATTTTTGTTTTTCAGCACAGCGGTTTATTACCATGGATGACAGTTTGGGAAAATGTGGAGCTAGGTGTACGGCATATTCAAGACCCTGAAAAAACACAAACCATACAAGAATATATTGCGATGGTAGAGTTAGACCGTTTTGAACACCATTACCCCCATCAACTATCAGGTGGAATGTTGCGCCGTGCCGAATTAGCGCGTGCCTTAGCAGTCAATCCAAACACCTTGATTATGGATGAACCTTTCAGTGGCTTAGATTTTTTGACGCACATGAAAGTCCGTGAAGAAGTAGTCAATATGCACGAGTTTATTCAAAAAACCACCTTGGTCGTCACTCACGACATTGATGATGCGCTAATTATGGGCGATAGGGTTATTGTTATGAGCGGCAGACCCTCACAAGTTAAGTTAGATGTAAAACTACCTTATGGTCGCCCTAGGGATGTATTAAAAACCCCTGAGTTGATGGCTCTGCGTGATGAAATATTCTTCATGTTAGGTGTTAGCTATGTGGTCTAAAATAACATTACCGTGGAAAATCGTCATTATTTCAATTAGTTGGCTAGTTTTTATCTCATTTGCACATTATCGGCTTAATTTTGACCACGGTAGTAAAAAAACCATTTACATGGGCTATATGCCTGTTATTTCAAACTTAGCAGCACCTTTGTTAGATTACGCCAGCAAAGATCGAGAAGACATACGCTTTAAAGCCCTTAAGTTTTCATCGTTCTCAGAAATGGGTGAATCATTGCGTAATGGCAAAATTGATGCTGCTTTCATCATCGCGCCTTTGTCTATCGTCCTAAAGCAACAAGGTGAAGATATTAAGGTTGTTTACATCGGCAATCGACATGAAAGCACGTTAGTTACGCGCCGAGGAGCTAAAATCAGATCGCTCAGTGACTTAGCGGGCAATAAGATTGCCGTGCCTTCGCGTTATTCTGGGCATAACATCACATTACGAAACTTAATCAAAAAACAAGGCTTAGAAGGGCAAATCAACATCGTAGAAATGAATCCACCCGATATGGCGGCTGCATTATCAACGGGGGTTTTAGATGCCTACTTTGTAGGTGAGCCTTTTGCGGCACGCTCTTTAGTCGCAGGCGAGTCTGACGTTTTGTATTATGTTGAGCAAGTTGCTGAACATTTTATTTGCAATTTGATGATTGTTAGAAATGATTTTATCAAAAAAGACCCAGAAGCCGTGCAAATGCTAGTAAATGCTGCTGCCCGTTCTGGCTTTTGGGCAAAAAATAATTCTGATAAAAGTATAGAAATTGCGTCAAAGTATTGGAATCAACCAACTGACCTCGTGCGTTATGCCTTAACAACCCCCGCAAATCGCATTGTTTTTGATCTTTACACCCCAAAAACCACTGAAATGCAGGCTATCGCTAATGATATGCTTAATTTGGGACTTATTAAAAATGCCAATATCGATGGATTAGTGGACGATCAATTTGCTAAAACAGTTAATTTTGACGGCATCACGCATGATATAAGCAGTATTTTTACCCAGCCTTAGTTTATGGTTGGGTAAGTTTAAACAAACGTCATCAAAGTTTCTAAGTGCGTGTTTTAAAAGTCCTGGTAGTGGGTGAAACCTGTAATCAAGCATAAATGTTGCGTCCACAACGACCTTGTTAATCAGTAAACCGATGACAGTATCGTGCATCAATTCTAGTTTTGAGAAACATAAGGTTTTGCGCGTAAGTCGCTTGATCCAAGTACGATTGTCAGATTTTTACGTTCTATTTTTTGCGTATTACGCTTACCAATCTCATGTTTATCGGTCTCTAGGTGACGTTGATATGCCCCCCAGTCATCGGTGTAGTAGCGAGTAATGTCAAACGGTTCAAGCAAGGTTTTGAGTTCCTTGAATACCTCATCCTTGCGCTTGCCAAACACATAAGCCAGCACCGTATTCGTGGCGTGGTCAATGGCG
>CAIUVX010000191.1 GCA_903902705.1 uncultured Methylococcales bacterium | reverse complement strand
CTCTTGAAGCCAAAATTACAGCGATTAGGGGATTGGTGCATTGATGCGAGATTTGCCCTGCCGTTGAGGTGTTTTTAAAACGAGGGTTTGTTCAGGAAGCCCTAATTAACCCTACTATGACATATAATTCCATCTCTACAGCAAAAGCGTTATAATATTCAAGCTTCCTAATGGTGTATAATGTTTCATAATTGCATGATATCATCAAGCGACCTTGCTTTATGCTTTCATTATAGATTTAGAAATGGAATAACCTCTCATCAGGTGCTGTAAAATATTAAGAATTAATCAACGCCCTCGCAGCAGAGCTACGGGGTATAAATTCATGTTTAAGAATTTCTTTACGAAGCAGAGCTTCGAGGAATATGTTCCTATAGCGATTTAATACAAGGCGAAACCCATCTGAAGTAAAAATTTAATCGGATGGGATGCAACGTGGACACTTTTGGAAAAGTAACCCTCAGCTTATCCGGTTGAGAGGGTTCCCATAGAGGAAAAGATGGGGTTGCGTTGGCTCAAAACATAAGGAGATTGAAAATGCACGCAATAGAATTTGAGACCACTTCCCATCAACACACCATTCGCTTACCTGACAGCGTTCCCGATGGCGTGCTCCTGCGAGTTTTGCTGCTTTCGGAAGTCCCGCTTGCCAAACCGGTTGGCCACAATCTCAAAGCTTTACTTGCTTTAATAGCCGAAGGTATAACTGAGGTCGATATTGAGCGTTCGCCAGATTTGGAGAGCAAGTTGATGGATAAAAATCTGTTAACGCCCTGTTAATGGACGATAAGGCCTCACTCGTTCACGTCGTTTTTTTGCGCAGCTCAATATGCTTGAGAGTCGGATGTGGTAGACTTTCCCCGGAATATTCGGATTCTGACCAGTTTTTACCGCACAAGTTGATTAATCTCCCGTCACCTGCCCAGCCATTGTTCGGTGTCTATAACTCTAATTTTCGATAAATTTCCTTCCGATGCCCGATTCGCAACAAATACAGCATCTCCGAATCAAAAGAAAAAATCATACGATAGTCCGTCATTACAACAACCCGATAAACACCATGGAATCCTGTCATGTGCCGAACGCTCAATTCAGGATGAAAGACATCGTCCGCTAACTGCTGCGCGGTTACGAAAGCTTCTTTTTGGACAGGTGTCGGTAACTTTTTGACATCTCTCGTAAAGCGTGAGGTTTTCTGAATTTTTCGTTCAGGCGATAAAGTCTTCAAAGGTCGTAACCTCCTTTATCTGCTCATTCTGTACGTCAGCAACAGCTTCATGGAGTCCCTGAAGAAACTTTGTCTGATACAATTCATTTGGGGAGAGGATTTTTTCCATAAAGAGTTGTAATGTTTGGTAAGCCTGACAAACATGTTGTAACTCCTCTTCCGATATGTCAATAGCAATATTCCTCATATATCTCCCTCTCTTTACACAAACAATGCGGATGATGGTGAATACAAATAACAAATTATAAACAATTCTGGTGTAGTGCCAAGATACCATCAAGTATCAAATTATCTGAATTTTCGAATGGAAATATTTTGCCACCAGTTATGAATCATGTTTCCTGGTCAAATTTATCATCCAAAGCACACTCGTCCGGGATAAACGACGGACAACCGAGAGCAAAAAGGTCGATTGCGGCAAAGCCCATTTCCAGGTGCTTGGTGTCAACTTCAAGGATGCCACAACAAGACAGAGTTTACGAAACTTTCTGCGTCTCTGATCTTCAGAGTGAGCCATCCGTAGCCTACCGGTTACCGCACACGAACCTTGAACAAAAAAGCGGTAAATTGCGGTGATGAATTTACGGCAAGCAGTATGGCCGCTCTTTACTCTGGAGCCAATAGCCCGGTCGTGAGAATGGTTCTGGCCACGTTCATGCGCACATTTTGGTGAGCGAAATTCGCATCCCGCTGGAAAGATTTATAATGCACTAAGCGTTACCGGGCTTGCAGGTGAATTCAATTGTCTTTTGAAATTTGCAAATCCAAAAGGGGGGTGATGATGACAGAGTTACCGGTTCTCGATTCGCGGGCGGCCTTCTGTGACGTTGGCAGCGAGCATATGCATGTTTCCATCGCTGGAGGCTTGCCAAAGGTTTTTGGCACGTTTACCAGCCAGTTGCACGAATTGCGCGATTGGCTGCTGGGAGAAGGTGTCCACTCCGTAGCAATGGAAGCTACCGGGGTCTACTGGCTGCCGCTCTATGGTGTGCTCGAAGCAGCTGGCCTTGAGGTGGTGATGGTCAATGGACGGCAAACACGCAACCTGCCCGGTCGAAAGACCGACATGAAGGACTGTCAATGGGGTGCCACCCTGCATGCGCACGGCCTGCTGAAGCCAGGGTTCGTGCCTCCAGCGCATATTCGAAAGCTTCAGGATTACCAGCGCTTGCGGACAGATCACATCAGTTCTGCTGCCAGCAATGTACAGCACATGCAAAAGGGGCTTGAGCGCATGAACATCAAGCTGCACAACGTCATCAGCTCACTGATGGGATCCAGCGGCCTTGCCATAATACATACCATTCTGGACGGAGAGCGTGAACCGGCAAAACTACTCGAGTTGTGCCACTCGACGATTCGGCACAAAAAGGCGAAAGAGGTCATCGAAGCACTTCGCGGTACCTGGGAGCCGGAGCACCTGTTTGCGCTCAGGCAAGCCCTGCAGAGCTGGGAACACTATCAGCACCAGATCGCCGAATGTGACCAGCAAATAGAGTTGCTCCTGCAAGAGATCACGTTTAATGAACAGGAGGGTGACGGCATTGGCGAAAAACCCAAAGCAACGCCTGGCAAACGCCCCAGCCCCAATGCGCCTCACATCTCTGGCCTTCACAGTATGCTCATTGATCTGTGTCAGGGCAAGGATCTGTCGATACTGCCCGCACACACCGACTACAGCGTCCTGCAGATCATCAGTGAGGTGGGAACTGACCTGAGCAAATGG
>CAIUVX010000190.1 GCA_903902705.1 uncultured Methylococcales bacterium | reverse complement strand
GGGTTGACCTGCACCAGCGTATTTAATGTGCTGATAATAGTGTTCTTGTCGATTTTTAGTACCCGTGCTGTGTCACAAATGCCGCTCCCATTGATTGCCATCTCCACCGCCTGCTCTTTAATGCCCGCTTGATAGGCTCGATAACGAGTCGTCAGCATGAACGTCTTGGTCGGACAACTCGGATTTTGGCAGCGGTATCTCTGGATGCCGCTTGCGTTTCGTCCTGCCTTCATAATCACACTTCGGACAGGTGACTTCTTGATAGCAGGTCATAGCCGAAGAGTCTCATATCGATTGCAATGTTATGTGACTAATTATAAATCGAATTAACAGGTTTCACCCACTACCCTATCGACAATCTTCGCACCGCCACCTGTTGCCGTGAGGTATAGCTAAAGCACAATAAAATGATGCCATTCGTGGTGAGCTTGTCGAACCACATTAATACTTCGACAAGCTCAGTGCGAACGGTTTTTTAATCAGTTTAAATGCTTTAGCTATACACCACGTTGGGTGTCGTATAGTCTAGCGATTGATGCCGTCTTTTCCCGTTGTAAAACAAGAAGTAGTCCGTCAACCCTAGCAATAACGTCGGCAGGGTTTCATATCCATTCAGGTACACGTCTTCATATTTCACTGTTCGCCACAGCCGTTCAACAAAACTATTGTCCAGCGCACGCCTGGAAAGTGTGTATACGGCAACGTATCGAGGGTTCGAACCCCTCTCCCTCCGCCAAATATAAAAACCCGCAAGCTGATTGGCTTAGCGGGTTTTTTATTGTCTAACGAAATGATGGATTTTTGAATTGAATGCAAATCGAAGATAATGAGTGACTAAGTCCAAATAAAGAACATGATTTAGCGAGTGTTAAGGCTAAAACCTATCGCGGAGAAATTAACAGCAATCAAGCCGCTACTTGCTCTAAAACAGGGCTATGATGCAATAACAATAATTTATCGGCAGATAAGGTTTTTAAAGCGTAGGTTTGACCTTTTATATCGCAAAACTCTACTTCAAAAACATCGGGTTCATATACTTCAACAATTGTTCCAACTTGTCCTTTATATAATCCGCTATTAGGGATAGTTTCTAATAAGGCGACAGCATCTAATAATTTCATTTTAACCTCACAAAATATAACAGGTGATTAAACGGGCAAAGTCTTCGTTATGGCGTACCATCCACGCACTTTTTAGGGTTGCGGTTTTGTTTTGATGCGTTATTTCACATTCTACTGAGTATTTTGTCCCGTATTGATTGCTCTCCAGTAAAGTCGCCGTATTATGTTGAATGGCTTGTAAAAGAGCTGCTTTTAATATGTCTACTTCATCTAAACCGATATTTAATGCCGATTTAAATACCAGTGCTTTATGCTGACCTTCTGGATGTTCAGGATTTAAGCAATAACCAATTAACTTATTCAGGTCAATAAACGCTTTTTCTGGATTTGGTAGTTTTTCCATTGTTTTGTGTTGGTCGATATGGTTTTGTAGGTTGGGCTGGCGATAGCTAACCCAACAAAATCCTCGTATTATGTCATGTTGGGTTGCCAAAAAGCGGCAACCCAACCTACGCTGCTTATTATAGATTATTCTGTAAGATAGGATTAATAACAGTTAAACCTGCAATATTTTTAAAATCATCTACGTTTCTTGTGTAAACATCCATATTATTTAATAACGCAGTGGCAGCAATAATACTGTCGTTTGATTTCATTTTAAATTGTTGCCGTAATTCAATCGCTTTATCAATTACGGCTTCATTTATCGGCATGATTTTCAGAATTTTAAAAACGTTTTCAAAATATTGCTTTTCAATCGCTGTTAAGCGTGGAAACCCTAAAACTTCGAGTTTGGAAATATGCGAAACGCCGTTTTTTGTATCTAAAACCAGTGGCTTTAAATAAACAAATTCAGTTTGACACGAATAAATTAGAATATTGCTGTCTAATAAAATCATTTTATTAATCCAAAGACCGTTCTTGCCGTTCTGATTGTTGCCATGCTAACGGGTCGCCAAAGGAGGTGGTTTCTTGTGAAAAGGATTTTACAAACTCAATAGCCTCATTTATTTCATCTTGTTTGCTCTTTTTGGATTTTGTTTTCTGTAAAACAAACCGACAATGAATATTTAGCTTTTCGGCTAATTCTTGAATGAGCTTTAAATTTTGCTCGTTTTCGCTTTCTAATACTAACTGTGACATAGTCATTCCTTATGGGGATTTATATTATTTTGTTGGGTTGCTAAAAAGCGGCAACCCATCCTACGCTGCTATTTCTAAACCGTCATTTTTAAATGCTCTAAAAACCAACTTACTTTTTCAGCTAATTGGTCATTATTGATGTTAATGGTTATGGTGTGCATACGCTATCCTCTAAAAAAGCTGTTTTCGAGTTCATTGTATTTTTCTCTAAGATTTCTTTGTGTTATATCCATACTATCTATTCCCCATAAAGAAAAGTAATCTAAACCAATAAGTAAAACCATTCTTGAAATTTCTTCAGCTTTATATGCAAAATCAATACAAGAATCATCAAATGGTGATTTAGAACCATGTACCAAATCAGAGCGACAGGTGTAAATCTTTGATACTTTTTCTTTTGAAATATCAAAGGATTCCTCAGTAGCAATCGAATAAATTATAGATGCGCGAGTAGTTACTATTTCAGTTACACCTCTTCCTTTTTCTTCACCTGTCCCTACCAGTCTTTCAATTGCAGTTACATATTTTACAATTTTAGCCGCATAGGACTGTTCGGATACAGCGTCACCATACCATGAAAGAGCATCAATAAATCGTGAGCATAATGGATATGAATTATCAAAACTTAACGATAAATCTAGAGTATTACTTGCTAATATAAAATAGTAAGCCCAATTATCCGATTTTAGACAATCTAACCATTTATCCCCAGCCACATTACCATTAGATGCTCCCAACAGTGATATATCAAACTTTCCATTTTCTTTTCGAGTTAATCTTGCGGACTCTAAAAATACACCACCATCATTACCAGTTCGTATTTCGTCTGTGTAATAACTGCCAAATAAAAGCTTGAGTATATTTAATGCTGTTCTAATAGCCCATACTGCTTTGTCATAAGAAACTTTTTTATTACATTTTGGAATTGTTACAACAGCAACCGAATCATAATTTCCAAACCATGATTTCAATCCATCAACCAGTTCATCTGCTAAATGTTGTGATTGTTCTTCTGTTGCAATGTTGTCGGCTGGAAAACCATTTGAAATTGCAGATTCACAAATTTTTCTGTGTTCTTCTTTAATTTCTGCTCGTAACTTATTAATCTCATCGCCGTAAAGTAATTCAAATTTCCTTTTATGAAAAAACTCGATTGAACCAATTGCAAAACTTTCTATGCTAGTTGAAAAAAATATTGTACAGGGAATATAGTGAGTAAGTTGCTCAAATTCTCGTGACGTGCTTTTATAAGCCGCGCTAATCATTCTATCAATGTTTTGCTGTGTTATGTCTTCCGTGTTTTCTATAAATTTTGTTAAAAATTCGGTTTTTAATTTTTCAACAAATTCGTTTAAGTTAGTTTTATTATTTTTGTCTGGTTCTGATGCCAACTTTCTTTTTGCAATATTATAAAATTTTTCGATGGATTTATGCCCACAAATAAAAATTTTTCCTTGCTGATTTTTAATATCGTTAAAAATATCCATATCATGATTTTGAAAGTGAAGAATTAAATCCTCTGGTTTCTGATTTAGATACCATGTTACTTTTTCGTAGATAAAACGTATATCTTCCAGATTTTGTTGTTTATTATTCATTGATAATTACTTTCTATTATTGCGCCATTAACAATCAATCGCGCGTAAGGCGACGCAAACTATTCCGCCTTACGGGTTAATTTTTTGCCCAACCATTTTTGTCTTCTATGTAAAGAAGAATTGCTAAACCTCTAGCAAATACATATTCATCTTTTTTACCCATTTTTCCACCAGCATAATAAACTTCCTCGCCAGCATCTTTTAACTCGTTAGTTCGTTCAGTTATAAAATAAAATCCCTTGTTTAAACCATAGCCGTCTCCATTTTTCGCCATATCTTTGATGTCAAAACCATGATACCTATATGATTTAGGAATACTTTGCCATTGCTTTGATAGAGCAACAAAAGCATTGCATTTGGTATTTTTTTGACACTTAACCACTGTAGGTGCTGATTCTGGATTGTTATAAATTTTCATCATATTATCCAGTCCCTCATCACTTTTAAAACTTGGATTAGAATTTGATTGAAATTCGCTAGTAATTAATTTATTAACATTATTTGAGTCATTATCGGTTTCTTGTATTAAAGCCCAACTACCATCATCAAGTTTAAAATCTTGTTCCCATGTTTTGCCATCTTTTTTTCGTATAAATTTAGCATGGATTAATTCATTACTTTTAAACCAACATCCTAAAACAGTTGTTGCTGTATTACCTGATATTTGCCAAGCATCATTTTTTTGTTTTAATCTAGCTATAGGAATAGATGATGATATTGAATAGGTATAACCCTGATTAGTAAATTCTGGAATTTGGCAGGGTTCGCTAACTATAGTTGATATAATGCCGTTGCCAAAGTCTCTAGTCCATTTTTTATTATCTGATTGGGTTTGTTGTTGATTTGTTTGTAAAGTCGATGAATTTTGTTCTGATTGCTTAATATCTTGTTTTTCTTTTAACTCATCTTTTAATTGATATTCTTTGCCATTAAAAACATAAATATCATTTCTTGCAGGAATAATCTTATTTTTCTCAAAATCCCAATCTGTTCCCGTTCTTGTTACTAATAAATCAGGATATTCTTTTTCTCCAGCAATAACTGATATTTCACCTTTATAATTAAAGCATTTTTTAATTGTCGTATCTTCTCCACAATTAACAGGATTATTTTCACCTGTCGTAATAGCTCCGACATTAATCAAATTGTTTTTTGAAAAAACAAGTAAAACTTTTTGCTCATCAGTAATCCCTTGCCCAAAGGCATTATTACTAATTAGAAACAAAAATTTGTCTGATGAAAACTTAAGCATTTCTAGTTGTTTTTCTGGAGCATCTCCCCATTGACCAACAATACCAATGTTTTGTTGTTTAAATACCATTAGCCATTCAAATTCACCATTTATTTTCTTATAAACTACAGCTCCAATATCAACGCCACAACCAATGCAGGCGTTAATATTACCTTCTGTATCAAGAAATTGTGTTTTTGTAAATACAATTCGCACATTATCATTTACATCTTGAAATGCTTGTTCAAACCAAATACTGGTTAATTCGTCTTTTGCTGTTTTGATTTTTTTACTAGAATTTGTTGTACCGAATAATTCTTTTAACGCATTTTCAGCAAGTGACAACTCTATTATAGGTTTAAATTGATATATTTCTTGCGCTTGACCTGTAGAATTATTAACGACAAGTGCTGCATCCCAATAAGGTTTTTCTGATTCTTTGAAAATGATACTGACATTTTCTGTTGGATTTTGAGTATATTTAGCATACTCAAGAACATTATCCATAGAATATAAAAATAAATTATATAAGCCTTGCTCATTCAATTCATACTGTGCAATATAGGCTTTTGGATGGTCATTTTTTAGAATTGGACTATTTGCTTCAATAATTCCGTAACGTTCCTTGCCTATACGTTCCCAATGAAAAATATTAGGCTTACCTTCCTTAGCTACTTTTAAATAAGGATATTCTTTTTCAATATGCCATGTATCACCTATTTTTATAAATACAAAGGCACTTAATAAAACTTCTTCTAAATCATTTATTGATGTTGAAGTTAATAATATATGCTTAGTTTTTTCTTGTTGTGTAAAATCTTTTGAATCGTGTATTTTTACCGTACCCGATTTACCTAAAAATCTTTCATAATCTTCTAAGGTACTAGGTGGATTTATGTTTTTCCATAATGCAGTTTGAGTGTTTGACTGATAAGAGCCATATAATAACTCCAATGCTTTAGCATCATCGAAAGCACCTGTAATAATTCGATTGTCTTGCGCTTTAGAACACGCTACTGATACCAGTGTATTAATTTGATTTTCTTGATTAGGAATAACGAGTGTTTCAGCTAAAAACTTTTCTTGGCTAGTACCATCATTGCTAAATTTAACTGCTTCTACTGAATTAAAATTAGTTTTACAGTCAGTTTGAGAATTTTGTATAACATAACCATCATTTAATACTCTAACCATATTAAAACTAACTACACCGTTAATATCGCGCTTAATGGTATTGGTATCAATATGAAATTTTGCGGTTTCTTTATTTTCACCAACGGCGGTGAAACCTGAAAACTTTTCACTATTTTTTGTTTCGCTGTTTTTATTACAACCAACAATTAATATCAGGCATATTATTAAGTTAAAGGTTTTTAGTTTCATTTTTGTGTCCGTCTGGTATTTCTTTCAATAGAGTGTAGGGTACAAACATAACGGTGGAATACGCAAGCTATTCCGCCTTACGGATTGCTAACCTATAAAGTCATTATTCTTGTTTTGCATTTTGTTCATTAAGTTACTCAATGCGTACAGTATAAGCATTCAACATACAAGCAGCATCTTTACAAATATCACGATAATTTCTTCTCCATTGACCTTGTTCACGCTTAAAAGCATTTTTATCAGTAGTTGTTTCTAATACTTGTTTATAAATTCTAAACATTTCGACATCGGCTATTGCAAGATTTTCATTAGAACAAATTAAATGTTCAGCATCTGTACTCGCTTTAGTACAATTAAAACTTGGATTAGATTTTGATTGAATTTTTTTTGATGTTTGCGCTTTATCACTTCGTACTAAACGGACAGGAACGGTGCCTGTTTTATTGCCATTACGCGGCGCACTTCCTTTACCAAAATTAACTACCCATGCACGTTTTTTATTATCTACATTAGACGTTGATGACCATAACCAAGTATTCGGTGTGGCAGGGAATACTTCTTGTACAACAGTTGGATTTTTATAATCTCCAGCACAACCATCATATTCAGATTCGATAATAAATTCATTCCATTCTGTTGGTTGTCCACTACTGCAATAAACCAGTGTTTTTAATTCTTGAATCGTTGGTAATCGCCAATCGTCATAATCTGCATAATTGAAATTTTTATTAAAACTCATGGCTTTTTTCCATGTATAAGCCGTTGCTTCACCGTCACAAGTAGAATTATTCCATATTTGTCCCAAACTACAACGCATCCACATTAACCCCGTTTCGTTATCTTTTACTAAGTCATTTTTTACTTGATAACGGTTAATTATTTTCCAGTCATCACCAGTATAACTATTATTATCGTTAATAGTTTTAGTAGTTTTATTTTCAGTTGTTTGAATAGAATCTGTTTTATTTGTAGCGTTACCAAGACTACAAACAGCAACTAAAGTTTTTCTGTCATTTGGTGAAAAAAATCTAAGTTTCCATTTTTCATCAAATACTTGTGTATGTTTTGTGACTGCATTTACAACGCCGCTACATATTGTTTGAGTTTCAACAGTTTGAATGGTTAAATCGGTTGATGTGCTATTCATAATAATATCAACTGAAAAATTAGAACTATTTACTTCACAGTTTATTGAGTCGCCTGTATTGCCTAATGCTTCACAAATACGATTAGCTTCATAAATGATAGTATCATCATCTGTAGATTTTATATTGGCAGGTGATTCTATATTAGAATTATTTTTAATAATTCGATTGTCTTCAAATTTAGAACACGCCATTGATATTAATCTATTAATATCATTCTCTTGATTAGGAAGAACAAGCGTTTCAGCTAAAAACTTTTCTTGGCTAGTGCCATCATTGCTAAATTTAACCGCTTCTACTAAATTAAAATTAGTTTTGCAGTCAGTTTGAGCATTTTGTATGACATAGCCATCATTTAATACTCTGACCATATTAAAACTGACTATGCCGTTAATGTCTTGTTTAATAGTATTAGTATCAATATAAAACTTTGCGGTTTCTTTATTTTCACCAACGGGGGTGAAACCTAAAAACTTTTCACTGTTTTTGTTTCGCTGTTTTTATTACAGCCAACAACTAATATCAGGAATATTATTAAGCTAACGGTTTTTAGTTTCATTTTTATGTCCGTCTGGTGTTTCTTTCAATGGCTAACAATACAAGAATTAAACTAAATAAGGCTATTAAAGCAATGCCGCTAATAATAGCTCCTATATAATAGAGCTGTTTGGTTTGTTGCTCAGATTTTTTTGATTGTGCATCTTTTAGTATGTCTTCTTTGAATGATTTATAAGTTTCTATTGCATCATTAACAGGTAATTTAAGTTTTTCCGCTTCTGTTACTATTGCCGCCATTTCATCAATAACTTCTTGATTATTATGAATAGGTAATGTATCTAACCATTTTTTGAGTGTTTGCAAATTTTCAGGGGTATTAAAATATTTTTGCAAAATAAAAGGCATTTTTACGGATGGTAATATATTGATGTTTTCTATTGTTTGTGTTGGAGAGTTAGTTTCGCCAGTAGGTGAGTTTGTGGTAGTAGGCGGCTTTATTATATCCATAATCAAAGTAACAGGAATTTTAGTATTTGTTTCTTTGTAACTATCAATAAATAGCATACTACCAAAAATGACTGCTATTAAAATGCCAAAGATAATGAGCATTGCGAATATTCTGGTTAAACCAAATAAAAAATTTCTCTCGAAACGGTCAAATATTTGCATTTTCATCTCTCTATAAATTATCAAGTCAGCTCGTAGCTCGTAGGTTGGGTAGAGCGATAGCGAAACCCAACAAACACAATCGACACTGTATAAATGTTGGGGTTCGACCCTCACCTCAACCTACGAAATCATGAGTTTTGTAGCTCAAAATAAACCCATTTGAGCGTAAGCGAAAACAGCCGTTTCCAACAAACCATTCTGCACAATACCACACTTTTTCAGAAACCCCCGCCCTGCGCTACCGCCCTTCGATAAACTTCCTTCGAGGAGCTTCGGGACAGGCTAGTGTGGGCTTCGCGACCCACTCACGACACCACCCGATACCCTCACAGCACCTGATATTGAACAGTGACCGACGCACCCGATGCGATAGCGACTTTTGGCAAGACAAGCACGGCAAAACCTAAAAATCAGGCGTGTGCTTTCACAGTACCCGCAAAGGTGATGAACCAAAGCCGATAGCTGTGTTTATCGGCGGTGAAATACTCATTATTGCCATAGCCATAGCTCGTAGTATGTGAATGAACATCATGCGGCGTATTACGCTTCGCTAATACGCCCTACACAGCACGAGATAGTCTGAGGTCAATCCCGAAGCCTATAAAAACGCTCTTTTTTAGTGCGATTTTTACAGTTGGCATTAACGTGGTGCAAACTAATACGGCATTATTGCTGTCAAAGAACCATTGGCACTCCATTTAATTCCCCTGCAAAACTCTGTATCCAGTGCAATATCAATATTGGCACAACATCTGCTTGAAATTTCCTATTAATAACATTGTTCTGGAAAATTACCGTATTGCTTACCATGAAACCGAATAATCCGCACGACAAACTTGATGCTTACTATCAGCAAGTACAAAACGTCATCCTTAACAAGCAAGATTGGGTTAGTGGCTTATTGCCTGCGAGTACGGCTGTTACTGTGCATGGTAATTATACCGATGCGTGGGTAAGAGATAATGTTTACAGTATTCTTGCCGCGTGGGGATTAGCACTGGCTTATCGTCGGGTTGACGAAAATCAGGGGAAAACTTATCTTCTGGAGCAAAGTGTCGTTAAGTTAATGCGCGGTTTATTAACTGCCATGATGCGCCAAGCTCCAAAAGTTGAAAAATTCAAGCAATCCCAACATCCCATAGACGCATTACACGCCAAATACGATACAAAATCGGGTGTTTGTGTGGTGGGAGATGATGAATGGGGGCATTTGCAACTGGATGCTACCTCGTTATTTTTGTTGATGTTAGCTCAAATGACTGCGTCGGGTTTGCGTATTGTTTTTACCATTGATGAAGTCAATTTTGTGCAAAATCTGGTGCATTACATCAGTCGAACTTATCGCACCCCTGATTATGGTATCTGGGAGCGCGGCAACAAAATTAATCACGGTATTGCTGAATTAAATGCCAGTTCGGTGGGTATGGCAAAAGCAGCATTGGAAGCTCTGTCTGGGTTTAATTTATTTGGCAAAGATGGCGGACAAGCTTCTGTTATTCATGTCATTAGTGATGATATTGCCCGCACGCGTATTGCCTTGGAATCGTTGTTACCTAGGGAATCCATTTCTAAAGAGACCGATGCCGCTATACTCAGTATTACGGGCTTTCCTGCATTCGCGGTGGATAATCAAGATTTACGCGCTAAAACTGAAGCCCTTATTTGCGAAAAATTGCAAGGGCAATATGGTTGTAAACGTTTTTTATTAGATGGACACCAAACTGCTATCGAAGATAATCACCGTCAATATTATGATCCGCATGAATTAAAGCAATTCATGGATATTGAATGTGAATGGCCATTATTTTTTACTTATTTACTGCTCAATAATTTATGTACGGGTGATACGGAAGTGGCGATGGCTTACCGTACCAAGCTAGAAGGTTTGCTGGTTGAGCAAAACGGTGAACGCTTATTACCCGAACTGTATAGTGTGCCGATCGCATTGTGTGCCGCAGAAAAAGCCAATCCACGCAGTCAACAACGTGTTCCCAATGAAAACATTCCTTTGGTGTGGGCGCAAAGTCTTTTCATTCTGGGCTGTCTTATTCAAGATGAGTTGCTTGAAATTAGCGATATAGACCCTTTAGGACGGCATAAAGTCGTTAAAAAAAATCAGGATTACACGTTACAAATTCAGTTACTGGCTCAGGACGAAGCGGTACAAAACCACTTAATGAAATACGGCGTTGCCTCGCAAACGCTGGCTGAAATCGCTCCTATTCAAATAAGAGAAGCCAGTGAACTTGCCGAGGCTTACACTCATGTCGGCAGAAATGATCGTATTGGTTTAACAGGCAGACCTTTACGGCAGTTGCGCACGCTGGCAACCTCCAAAATGTACATTCTAGCGGGTGAAAAACTGTTATTTTTGCCGCAATCTCTTAATCAAAAAGGCTTTTATCTGGCGATGGATAATCGCTTACTGATTCAGCGTTTACGTCTGGAGCTGTCTTATATTTACAGCCATTGGGATAGAGCGGGTAATCCGTTGCTTATCATCAATATAAAATACAATATGTTGGATAGTCATCATCGTGAAATGCTTATTGGCTTTATCAAAGAATTGCAACAAGGTGTTACCCAAGGTATTCCAGTGCAACTTGGAACAGTGTTAGATTTCGCGGCAAGCGCGAGTCACGAAAAAATTAATTATTTGCATGATTTTCAGTTTTCCGAAGCCTCTTGGCAAGAAACTGAACGTCCATTTTTTCAACTATTGCCGACAAATAACAACGAACCAGCGCCATTGGATAACGTGTTATTAACGGAATGGGAAAATAGTAGCGATGAAGCACTCATTCATCAATTAAAAACTAACGCCAATCTTTACGCTCAACTAGAAGCCTTAAGTTTGCTGAGTTTTCGTCATAATCTTGATTTCAACACGGGCTTAGCAAACGCGAGTGTGCGTGACTTATTGGAAGAAATTTATGAACGCGCAGGCGATCAACACGCGTGGACGATTGTCAGACGGTGCGCAGGATTGCTGGGCAAATACGATATAAATCTGGAACAAGCGGCTACTGAAATACTGGTGCGTCAACACGCCCTGACTTTAGGTCGTGCCTACAGTAGTAAAGCAACCTTAACGCGTCCTGCCGATTCTTCAGAAATTTTACAAACTATTCGTAACTATAATAATCATGATGTCAGTGAGCATATTATTATTCAGGAATTAACCATTTATCTGGGTATGTTAATCAAATCCACGCCAAAATTATTCACCGATATGTACACGGTGCGTGTTGGACATATCCTGCAATTGATTATTACCAGACAACAACACGAATCAGACTGCGCGACACTGGAGCTTGCGTTTAACAGAATTCTTTGTTTACCGCCTTATCAATTGTTTCAAAAAGTCAAAGAAACGCTGGAAGATTACAGTAATACCGAAGATCAATTGACTATCGCCGAAACGTTACATTATGACGGTGATTGCCGTGAATTAAGGTTTGCGCGGTTTTCAAAAAGCATCGATCCCAAAGACCAGCAGCAAATCAAAAGCTGGTACGCATGGCGCGAACAGCAAGGCAGTGTCGGCAGAGAAAATAATGCCTTTTATACCAGCGTTTGGGAGATACTACACCATTGTAAAGGGCTAACCATCGGCGAAAAACTTAATAGTAAAAATCGACTGGATAGCGAGAACACACTGTCACAATCAACAGCGGGCGAGCAAAGTTTCAAGTTGCACGTCAACCATTTGCTGAACAAAATTCAAGCCCCTGCCCATCGCCAATTAACAGTAGAAGCTCTTAAAGCGATGGCTTCTATTTTTCGTGCCAATGCCTCGTTGCATATTGACGATACTTTATTCACCGACATCATTATTAATCATGCAGTACGAATTAATTGGGTACAATCACATTCTGAACATACAAAAAATTACGAAGCCTCTGAATCCTTAGCGTGGCAAGAATTTTATTTTGCGCCACCCCATAAAGTTGCTAATGGTATTCTGGACGCTTTACTGCATTTACTCGACAATAATGAAAGGGCTTAATCGTGATATTAGCAGGCGACATAGGGGGAACAAAAACCGTATTATCCATTTTTACCAGAGACTCGAATGGCTCACTGACCTGCTTACAAGAGCAAAGCTATCCTAGTCAACAATACCCTGAATTTGACGATATTTTGACCGCCTTTTTACCCGCCAATGTTACGATTAAATCGGCGTGTTTTGGTGTCGCAGGACCTGTCGTTAATCAGCGTTGCCAGACTACTAATTTGCCTTGGTTGCTGGATGCTAACGTTTTGAAAATAAAACTGGGTACTGGTAAAGTAAAGCTTTTGAATGATTTGGAGGCAATGGCATTAGGTATGTTGTATCTGCCTGAACAGGATTTAATCGAATTAAATCCTAACGCCCAAATTCAACAAGGCAATATCGCTGTCATTGCGGCAGGCACAGGTTTAGGTGAAGCTATTTTATATTGGGATGGCAACAAACATTATCCAATGGCAACCGAAGGCGGTCATACTGACTTTGCCGCGCAAAATGCCCAGCAAGACTTATTGCTGGCGTATCTTAGAAACTACTACCCTGATCATGTTAGTTGCGAGCGCGTCATATCGGGTATTGGTTTTAGTCATTTGTATGATTTTCTTGCTGAACAGGGCGTTGCGCCGCTTTGTCCTGATGTGCCTGAATTGAATAGTGCAGAGGATAGAAACGCAGCTATTTCTCAACGTGGTGTTGCGGGTGAAGACTTATTATGCGCTGAAGCAGTCAGACTTTTTGTTGAATTGTATGGCGCGGAAACAGGTAATCTGGCATTAAAGTCATTGGCTACGGGTGGCGTTTTTATTGGCGGCGGCATAGGTGCGAAAATATTACCAGCGATGCAGAATGGTCATTTTATACAGGCGTTTAAAGCGAAAGGTCGCTTCCTGCCTTTGTTGGATAAAATGTCGGTGAAATTGTCATTAAATCCACGCACGCCTTTAATTGGTGCTATTAATTATTGGCTCTTCCCGATTTCGCGGGGGTAGCTATTAAATGTAGTATTTTCATTTATAAATATTGTCCACAAAAAATACCGTTTTATAGTGTAGGTGTTCATTCGCACTGCGCTGATGCCCTTTTTGTGGACAAAAAACATCAAAAATCCCTAGATTGGTGCAGTTTTGCTAAGTAAAAATCCTATTCGGTGCAATAACTGCAATTAATCCGCTAATTTCTTGTTAAATACCGCAATATTTTATGGCGCGACTTTTGCTAAGTACAAAACATAACGAAAGACTCTTTCATAATACTCAGCATGAATACGAAAAAATATTTTAATGAAATGTACGCCGATGATGGTGAAGTTCGTGAGATTTACGAAATCTACACTCGCTGGCTAAAAGAATTGCCGACTGGCACGCTAGAACGCAGAAATGCAGAAGCTGAATTATTGTTTCGACGACTAGGCATCACTTTTGCGGTTTACGGTGAAAGCAATGGTGGCGAGCGACTCATTCCTTTTGATATTGTGCCGCGCATTTTTGGTGCATCAGAATGGCAACGTTTAGAAAAAGGTCTAAAGCAACGAGTACGCGCTTTAAATGCTTTTTTACATGATATTTATCACGGTCAGGAAATCATCAAGGCGGGCGTGATTAGCGCACATCAAGTGCTGGACAACGTACTGTATCGCCGCGAGATGCAGGGTATCGATTTACCCAATCAGGTTTATGCGCATATTGCTGGTATCGACTTGGTGCGAGTTGCGGAAAACGATTTTTATGTATTGGAAGACAACCTGCGCACGCCGTCTGGGGTTTCCTATATGCTGGAAAATCGCAAAACCATGATGCGCTTATTTCCTGAACTGTTTGTTAATCATGTGGTTAAGCCTGTGGAACATTATCCACAAATGCTGCTCGACACGCTACGCGAAGCCGCGCCGCCCAATGTTGCCGATCCCGTTATCGTAGTGATGACACCAGGTGCGTATAACAGTGCTTATTTTGAACACGCTTTTCTCGCCAGTCAGATGGGCGTGGAACTGGTTGAAGGTCAAGATTTGTTTGTTCATCAACAAAAAGTATATATGCACACCACCGAAGGTCCGCAACAAGTTCATGTTATTTATCGGCGTGTCGATGATGATTTTATTGATCCACGCGTATTCCGTAGCGATTCTAGTCTCGGCGTACCTGGTTTAATGGATGCGTATTGTAGTGGCAATGTCGCATTGGCAAATGGCGTGGGTACTGGGGTAGCGGATGATAAATCCACCTACTTATTTGTACCCGAAATGATCCGTTTTTATCTGGGTGAAGAGCCGCTACTCTCCAATGTACCAACGTGGCGATTGAGCGAGCCTGACGATTTAAAATATGTGCTTGAGCATTTGCCCGAATTGGTAATTAAAGAAGTGCAAGGCTCTGGCGGCTACGGTATGTTGATTGGTCCAACTAGCTCTAAGGAAGAAATAAAAACCTATAAACAGCGCATATTGGCAGAACCTGCCAAATTTATTGCTCAACCTACGTTGGCATTATCAGCCTGTCCCACCTTAGTGGAATCAGGTGTTGCACCCCGCCATGTTGATTTAAGACCCTTCGTATTATCTGGCAAAGAAATCCGTTTAGTGCCAGGTGGATTAACACGAGTGGCACTTAGCGAAGGCTCGCTGGTGGTTAATTCATCGCAGGGCGGCGGCACTAAAGACACTTGGGTATTGGAGGACTAAATCATGCTATCTCGCACCGCTGATAATTTATTTTGGATGGCTCGTCATATTGAACGCGCCGAAAACACCGCCCGCGTACTCGATGTCGCGCATCGCACATCGCTATTGCCGCTGGATATTGAAGGTACGGATGCTTATTTATGGTTCGCACTGCTGAATATCACAGGTTGCGCTCACAGCTACGAAGCCAAACACGGCTTAGCTAAGGCAGATAGCGTCACTCGTTATATGGCATTGAGTCCCGATAATCCTGCCAGTATTTATAACTGTCTGTGGCTTGCCCGCGAAAATGCGCGGTCAGTGCGTGGTGCGATTACCTCAGAAATGTGGGAAGTCATCAACGACACTTGGCTGGAACTCAATAACCTGTCAGGGCAGATGGATTACGAAAAATTGCAAGATTTTTTCGATTGGGTTAAAAATCGCTCACATCTGTTTCGAGGCGTGACCTTAGGGACGATACGCAAAGACATTGCCCTGAGCTTTATCAAGCTGGGTACTTTTCTCGAACGCGCTGACAACACCGCCCGCATATTAGATGTGAAATATCATATTTTGTTGCCCAGCGTGAACGATGTCGGTGGTGCAGCAGATTATTATCAATGGGGGTCGTTGTTAAAATCGGTCAGTGCCTTTGAAGCCTATCGTAAAGTCTATCGTGATGTTATTTCGCCGCTACGAGTCAGTGAATTGCTGATTCTCAGAGAAGATATGCCACGCTCATTACACGCTTGCCTGAATGAAGTGGAAGCTGCCTTGATTGAAATTAATGGCTCATCAGGTCATGAAGCACGTCGTATGGCGGGTGAACAACACGCAGCCCTACATTTTGGTCGTATTGACGATGTGTTTGCTCAAGGGTTACACGAATATATTACTGATTTTTTGCAAAATACCGCGTTGTTAAGTAGAGAAATTCGTGATGCTTATTTATCACGCCGTGACACAATATTAGTTCGATAAGAGGTAGTGGGTTAAACCTGTTATCTAGGATTTAATGACTGCCAGTCCTTTAAAGGACTGGCAGTCATTCTTAAAAGTAAAAGTCACAGATTTAATACACCACCCGATAAGACACTTTAGCGATAGTCACCAATGAACGGTAAGTAAAAATTTAAATCCTGCACAATTGCACCGCGCTGAGTTACTAAAGCAGAAGCAAAATTCTGCGCTCTTTCCATCGTCAGAGTGAGTGACCAGCCGCGTTGTAAACCCAGCAACAACACTGCCGCAAACGCATCACCCGCCCCGACGGTATCAACAACGGGCGACACGCCACGCGGCTTGACGGTAACAAATTCTCCCGACTGGCTTATTGCCGTAGCCCCACGTTCACCACAAGTCACAATCAAAACCTCCAAATGATGTCGAGCTAAAAACAATGCCATTGCTGCTTTTAAATCTGTGTGCAACGGTTGCAACTGCTCTAGCTCCTGCTGATTAAGTTTAACCCAATGCGCTAGGTCAAGCACTTGTGCCACGCGCTCAGCTTGCCACCACGGTTCACGCAAATTCACATCGACAAATACTTTGCCTGAGTGCTGAGCTTTTAACACCTCAAGTGCATGAGTTGAAATAGCATGACGCATTGCCAACGTACCGTGATAAATCACCGCGTACTGCGTGCTTAAATCTAATTGCTCATCGGCAATAAAATCGTAAGCCTGATTCGGTAAAATATCATAACTTGGTTCACCGTCATTGAAGGTAATTTGTACAATGCCAGTCGGATAGTCAACATCCGTTTGTAGCCCATCCATTGTCATGCCCCACGTTTGCATTGCTTGTCTAATTTTATCAGCCGCGACATCATTGCCGACTCGACTGATAAAACACGGTTTCAATCCAAAAGCTTGAAGATGCCACGCGACGTTAAACGGTGCGCCGCCCAATACTTGTTGACCATCGGGAAATTGGTCAAACAATACTTCGCCAAATAGAGCAATTTGTTTATCGTTCATCTGTTGTCCTTCTATAGTGGGGGCGATTTCACTCGCGCTTGTTAAAACGCGAATGAATTCGCGCCGACAAAATGGTATTGTGTCATCTGTTGTTCACTTTAACGTGTATTCATTATGACTTTATCTGCTCAAAAAACCCTGTGTCTTGTTGACGGCTCGTCTTTTTTATTCCGTGCTTATCATGCTGTGCCGCCCTTAACCAATGCCAAAGGCGAACCGACGAATGCTATTTACGGCGTGTCTAATATGTTACGCAAATTATTGAGCGAATATAAAACCGATTATGTCACCGTGGTTTTTGATGCGGCAGGTAAAACCTTTCGCAATGAGTTATACGCAGACTACAAAGCTCACCGCCCCACCATGCCTGATGATTTGCGCGTACAAATTGCGCCATTACATCAATTAATCCGTGCAATGGGCTTGCCGTTGATTATGGAATCAGGTGTGGAAGCCGATGATGTGTTAGGCGTATTAGCGCAACACGCCGCGCAACAAGGTTTCCATGTGGTGATTTCCACAGGCGATAAGGATATGGCGCAATTAGTCACCGATCAAATCAGCTTAGAAGATACCATGAAAAATGTCCGTATGGATATTCAAGGGGTGATTGATAAATTTGGTGTAAAACCTGAACAGATTATTGATTATCTGGCGTTGATGGGTGACAGTTCCGATAATATTCCAGGCGTGCCGAAAGTCGGGCCCAAAACAGCGGCGAAATGGTTGCAACAATATCAAACGCTGGATAATTTAATCGCTCATGCCGATGACATCAAAGGCAAAATAGGCGAGAATTTACGCGCCAGTTTGGATTTTATTCCGTTAGCCAAACAGCTCACAACTATTAAATGTGATTTGGTTTTGCCCTACGGTATGGAGGATTTAAAACGCAAACCTGTTGATAATTCAGAATTAAGAAACCTACTCACAGAATTAGGTTTTTCCAGTTGGTTAAAAACACTGGAAGATATGCCGAGTAAGCAAAACGTAAACACCGAGCCACTGGCAGGTTATTACGAAACTATTCTCGATGAAACCGAGTTTGAAGACTTGGTCTTTGAATTAGATGGTGTCGAACTTTTTGCTTTTGATACCGAAACCACAAGCTTAGATTATAGCAAAGCCGAAATTGTTGGCTTATCGTTTTCGGTAGAAGAAGGTTATGCCGATTATTTACCGTTAGCGCATAATTACTTAGACGCACCCAAACAACTAGACCGCACCACTGTTTTAGAAAAACTACGTTATTTATTAGAAAACCCCAACAAAGCCAAACTGGGACAAAACCTCAAATACGATGCCCATGTGTTAGCAAATCACGGCATTACCTTACGCGGTATCGCCCACGACACCATGCTGGAATCCTACGTTTTAAACAGCACAGCCACCAAGCACAACATGGATGACTTGGCAAAATTCTATCTAGGCATAAACACCATTCATTATGAAGATGTGGCAGGTAAAGGAGCAAAACAAATCAACTTTTCCGAAGTGGATATTGAAAAAGCCACTGCTTACGCGGCAGAAGATGCAGATATTACCTTTCGTTTACATCAAGTGTTAAGCGAAAAATTAGCCGAACATCCCAAGTTACTTAAACTTTACACCGAGCTGGAAATCCCGTTAATCAATGTGCTAACCCGCATTGAAGCCAACGGCGTATTAATCGACACCGATATGCTAGCACAACAAAGCATGGAACTTGCCAATCACATTATTGGACTGGAACAACACGCGCATGATGTGGCAGGACATACCTTTAATTTAGGTTCTCCCAAACAGATACAAGATATTTTCTACAACCAGCTCAAACTGCCTGTATTAAAGAAAACCCCGACAGGTCAACCGTCCACCGATGAATCGGTATTGCAAGACCTCGCCGATCAAGGGTTTGAACTGCCTAAACTCATACTCGATTACCGCAGTTTAAACAAACTCAAATCCACCTACACTGACAAACTGCCGCAACAGGTGGATAATAAAACAGGGCGCGTGCATACCTCCTACCATCAAGCCGTTGCGGCAACGGGGCGGTTATCGTCTTCCGATCCCAATTTACAAAATATCCCCATCCGTAGCGAAGAAGGGCGCAAAATCAGACAAGCGTTTATTGCCCCCGAAGGCTACAAAATCGTTGCCGCCGATTACTCACAAATTGAATTACGCATCATGGCGCATTTATCCAATGATGCAGGCTTAATCACCGCATTCAGGACAGGGCAGGATGTCCACCGCGCCACCGCCGCCGAAGTGTTCAGCGTCGCGCCCGATCAAGTCACCAATGACTTACGCCGCTCTGCCAAAGCCATTAATTTTGGCTTGATTTATGGAATGTCCGCGTTTGGCTTAGCCGCGCAACTGGGATTATCACGCAATCAGGCACAGGACTACATCAACTTATACTTTGCCCGTTATCCCGATGTCAAAAACTACATGGACAACATCCGCGAACTCGCCCGCCAACAAGGCTATGTCGAAACCCTGTTTGGCAGACGTTTATACCTCCCTGAAATCAACGCCCGCAACGCCAACCTGCGCCAATACGCCGAACGCACCGCCATCAACGCACCCATGCAAGGCACAGCCGCCGACATCATCAAACGCGCCATGTTAGCGGTGGATGCTTGGCTACAAGTGGGTTCTGTTGATGCCAAAATGATTATGCAGGTACATGATGAATTAGTCTTTGAAATCGCTGAATCTCAAATAGAGGATTGTAGTGAGAATATTAGAAATATTATGTGCGCCGCTGCTGAATTGAACGTGCCATTAGTGGTGGATGTAGGCGTGGGGGAGAATTGGGATGAGGCGCATTGATATGCGGTAAGGGGTCACACATGAACGCAATTTCAGAACTTCAGCAATCTTACTTTTTGTTAAAGATTGGTATTATATCTCATCAAACCTGTATAGATTGGGCAATGGAAAGATTGCTGTCCAACCAAGAAGGTGATGATTTTGATATTGTATTCTTGGCAATTACGATGAATCATGATGAAGTTCTTCCGCTAGTCGAAAAGATCATTGATCGATACATAGGGCTTGCTACAATTGATGACGAACTGGTGGCAGGTAAATATATCGCATTGCTTCATCAGGCTTATCAAGCTGGAAAAGAAACAGTTGCATCACTAGATGAAAAATTCACAAAACTCTACTATAGCCTTGGTTATCCAAATTGGCTGGTTATGCTGAGCCGAAATTGTGAGTACGCAACCGATATTCCTGATTTTCTTAAACCTTTTGAGGATGAGTTCGAATATGTCGCTAATTTATGGGTAAGTGCAGAATCACGAAATGAGTTTGAGTCACGGTATAGTCGAGACCTATCGAATCAACACGACATCAAATATTGCTAACGCGATTAGATTTCTCGTTCCCAAGCTCCGCTCATAGGTATCTACACACAATTCAACGCGATAAGATGCGCTAACCATAGGATGTGCTGAGG
>CAIUVX010000189.1 GCA_903902705.1 uncultured Methylococcales bacterium | reverse complement strand
TCAATCCATACGCTGATGCTATCGCGGTCAGCCTGTAGAATATCCTGAATCTGGTTTAGGGGGTAACCCCGCAGACTGAGTAAAATGGCATGAGCGCGTTGCCGAGTTCTAAAACAGGCGTGCTGCTGATAAATCTTGTGTAACTCTTGTTGCTCTTCTTTTGACACTGTTTGCGCAAATTTCATAACGGCTTTTTGATAAAAAATGTTGTATTTTATACTTAAAAACTTTTGCTTAATTACTTAGCTAATAATCAATAAAATAATTAAAAAACCGTTCGCACTGAGCCTGTCGAAGCCTGTCATGAGTTTGTCGGTGGTCACGGCTTTGTGATGCGCCGTACCTCGTTATTAGAATTGCCACTTTAGATTTAACGCGTGGTACGGTATTCTAGCGGTTTTGACGTATACACAGACGAGAACGATGCAAGAGAATTATCAGCCACAAGCGATTGAGCAAGAAGTCCAAAAAATCTGGGAAGAGTCGGGGGTTTTTAACGTCGAACCTTCTTCTACGAAAGAAAAGTATTATTGCTTATCCATGTTTCCTTATCCCAGTGGCAAGCTGCACATGGGTCATGTGCGCAATTACACCATCGGTGATGTAATCAGCCGCTATCAACGAATGGCTGGGTATTGTGTCATGCAGCCGATGGGCTGGGATGCGTTTGGTTTACCTGCGGAAAATGCCGCGATGCAGCACGGTGTACATCCTGCCGATTGGACGTATAGCAATATCGATTATATGCGTGACCAGTTGAAACAACTGGGTTTCGGCTATGATTGGAATCGTGAATTGGCGACCTGTGACCCTGATTACTATAAATGGGAACAATGGTTTTTTTTGAAGCTACTCAAAAAAGGCATGGTTTATAAAAAAACCGCGCCTGTCAATTGGTGTCCTAATGACATGACGGTGTTAGCGAATGAGCAAGTGATTGATGGCTGTTGCTGGCGGTGTGATACCCAAGTGGAGCGCAAAGAAATTGCGCAATGGTTTTTAAAAATCACCGCCTATGCTGATGAATTATTGACTTCATTGGATAGCTTGGACGGTTGGCCTGAACAAGTTAAAACCATGCAAGCCAATTGGATTGGGCGTTCAGAAGGTGTGGAAATGGATTTTCCTGTGCCTGAGTTGGCTGAACCATTACGCATTTACACCACCCGCCCTGATACCTTAATGGGTGTCACTTATTTAGCGGTTGCCGCTGAACATCCATTAGCGTTAAAAGCCGCTGAGAACAATACCGACATTCAAGCCTTTATTGAAGAATGCAAGCACATGGAAACCGCTGAAGCAGCAATGGAAACCATGGAAAAACGCGGTATTGATTCTGGCATTACCGCTCTGCATCCGATTACGGGTGAAGCTGTGCCTGTGTGGATTGCTAACTTTGTGTTGATGGGTTACGGCACGGGTGCGGTGATGTCTGTCCCTGCGCATGACCAACGGGATTATGAATTTGCTGTTAAGTACGGTATCGCTATCAAGCAAGTCATTTTTGCTCAAGACGGCTTGAACGATGATTGTTCAGAACAGGCGTACACTGTTAAAGGGATATTAAAAAATTCTGGTGCGTTTGATGGTTTAACATCCGCCGAAGCGTTTGGCAAAATTGCTGAAACCTTAGAACAAGACGGTAAAGGCACGCGCAAAGTGATGTTCCGTTTACGCGATTGGGGCGTATCACGTCAGCGTTATTGGGGCGCACCGATACCCGTGATTTATTGTGATGATTGCGGCACTGTACCTGTGCCTGAAAAAGATTTACCTGTCACTCTGCCGCGTGATGTGGTGTTAGACGGTTCACAATCGCCGTTAGTCGCGCATCCTACTTTTTCACACGTTGATTGCCCACAATGCGGTAAAGCGGCGCGTCGTGAAACCGATACCTTTGATACTTTCATGGAATCCTCGTGGTATTTTGCGCGTTTTGCCAGTAATCAAGGCGACAGTATGTTAGATGCAAGTGCTAACCACTGGCTACCTGTTGACCATTACATCGGTGGTATTGAACACGCCATTTTGCATTTATTGTATGCCCGCTTTTACACCAAATTATTGCGTGATGAAGGCTTGTTAGCTTGTGATGAGCCGTTTAAAAAACTATTGACGCAAGGCATGGTATTAAAAGACGGCAGTAAAATGTCTAAGTCCAAAGGCAATACCGTTGACCCGCAAGGTTTGATTGCTCAATATGGCGCGGATACTGTGCGCTTATTTATCATGTTTGCCGCGCCACCTGAACAATCATTAGAATGGTCAGATACGGGTGTCGAAGGCGCATCTCGTTTCTTAAAACGCCTGTGGAAGCAAGTGTTTTTGCATACAGAGCAGGTTCAAGGTTCAAGATTTAAAGTTCAAGGCAATTTAACCGAAGAACAAAAAACTATGCGTCGTCATTTGCATCACACTATTCAAAAAGTGACTCATGACATGGGTGTACGGATTATTTTTAATACCGCAATCGCTGCTAACATGGAATTAATCAACACCTTGATTAAATTCACCGATGAATCCAACAACGGCAAAGCCATACGCCAAGAAGTATTGGAAGCCATTGTATTGATGTTATCGCCTATGGTGCCGCATATTTGTCATCAACTGTGGTTAGATTTAGGGCATGATAACGCGGTAGTCAGTGAAACATGGTTAGCTGTTGATGAAAGCGCATTAGTGCAAGATTCATTAGATTACATGATTCAAGTCAACGGTAAATTGCGCGGTAAAATCACTGTATCTGCCTCAGCGACTAATACTGAGATTATAGCAGCAGCTTTAGCCAATAACGATGTTAAACGATGTATAGAACAGACTACTTCATTCCTTTCAGGTATTGAACTAGATACAGTCGTTAAAAAAGTTATTGTTGTCCCTAATAAGCTGGTTAATATTGTTATTTAACTTCAATGACAGCCAGTCTTTTAAGGGCTGGCTGTCGTAGCGTAACGTCATACACATTCGGAGTCCTCGTGTTATTAAAAACATTCCCATCAATCTTTATACTGCTGACAATCTTATTATTGACTGCCTGTGGCTATCATCTACGCGGTGCAATGGAACTACCTTCAGAGCTGAAATCTATTTATCTGGAAGGCGCGTCAGCACCCTTAATTGAACAATTTAAAAAAGCACTGGAATCATCCAGTGTTCAGATAGTAAATACGCGAAATGCTGCTGGCATGATTATCACGGTAGCGAATGAAGAAAATGCGAAAAGATCCTTGTCACTGGGAGCGGGAGGACGTTCCAACCAATATGGCTTGGAATATCGGTTAACTTATCAAATAACCGATGCTAAAGGTAACGTGTTACAGAAATCTCAACCGATTGAAATTAGGCGTGATTATTTCAACGATCAGCAGTTAATTCTAGGTAAAGATAATGAAGAAGTTGTGATTCGTAATGAAATGTACCAACAAGCGGTACGCACCATGATTAACCAAGTACGTTTTGGTTTAAAAAAATAATGCGCCTTAAACCTGAACAACTCGGCACGGCTTTACAAAAAAATTTAGCTCCCGTGTATTTTCTCAGTGGTGATGAACCTTTGCAATTAGGCGAAATGGCGGATGCTATTCGTAAAACCGCACGGTTAGCCGCGTACAATTCCCGCGAAATATTTTCGGTGGAAACAGGTTTTTCTTGGAATCAGTTGGCATTATCGGCTGATTCCCTGTCTATTTTTTCTGATAAAAAAATTATCGAATTGCGTATACCCACTGGCACGGTGGGAACGGATGGTGCGAAAGCCCTCACCACTTACTGTGAACGCATCCCTCAAGATACCCTGTTACTAATTACCGCAGGTAAACTTGCCAGTGCCACGCTAAAAAGTCGCTGGGTAGAAGCCATTGATAAAGTCGGCGTAGTCGTACAAGTATGGGCATTAGAAGGGCAAGAGTTAGTAAATTGGTTGCAACAACGACTACAGCAACGCGGCTTACACGCAGAACCAGACGGTGTTCGCCTACTCGCCTCTCGCATTGAAGGCAATCTATTGGCTGCCGATCAAGAAATTACTAAGCTTTATGTATTGTACGGTTCGGCAAAATTAAGCACCGCGCAGATTTTCGATGCAGTCGCTGATAGTTCACGCTACGATGTTTTTAAATTAATGGATGCGATTTTATTAGCTGACCTTAATCGCATCATTAAAATATTATCAGGCTTACGCGCCGAAGGCATTGCCGCACCAGTGATATTGTGGGGCTTAACCAGAGAAGCCAGAGGTTTAATTAAAATTAAATTAGCACTGGCAAGCGGTCAACAAAAAGACATCGTGTTTAGAAATAACCAAATCTGGGATAAACGTAAGGTCTTGGTTGAAAAAGCATTAAATAGATTAAAAGCTAATGATTTAAACCGCATATTAATACTCAGTGCAAAAGCAGATAGACAGATTAAAGGGCAACAATCAGGCGATGCGTGGGAAACACTATTAGCGATTTGCTTGCAATTTTCATCATTACACATTGTTAGAACTACCGCTTAATTATTACAAACCGTCCGTACTGAGCAAAGTAAGCCCCGCTTCGCGGGTCAAGGCGTTACCAAAATATAGTTGGTTCAACTGTTCGAAAACTCGAGAGAAGTCCAAAGTGCGAGCGCGAGTTGAACACGTTTTTGGTGCGTAGGCAGCAATGAATGCAGATTTTGTGCGTACCATAGGAATAAAACGTGCCAAAGTGAAAATCGGTCTAATAAACTGGGTGTACAACATGAAACGCTTTGTGCAATTGTTTAAACGTGATGGTGTACCCATAGCTAACAAGCCAAGAGCCTGCGGGGGGAGAAGGTGCGCCTAAAATAGCGTAAAAAACAGCAAAACACACCTTATTTTACGTTAACTAAGCCTTTGAAAACTCAACAATCGACTTTATATACGTTTTTTGAAACTCAATGTAATTTTTAGAGATTCCCTTTATTCACCCAACTAGGTACGCAATGGAAAAAACTGCTGTCTTTACCACTTAATGAAAAATATAACATTAACCTGACACCAAACAACCAGGTTCAGATTATCGAGGATAAAGGCTGGTTTGACTGATTCTGAAATATAATTGTGGTCAGAGTTGAAATTAACCAGGAAATTTACTCTGACCCCATTTATAGTTGAACCTATTTATATTTTTAATACTTACCAATTAGCTTAAGGAGTTTTCTATGCCAAAAAAACATTTTACCCAACTATTTGAAAAAGCTGTAACAACACAACAAGGTATTTTCGATAAAACGCAAGGAAAATATATTCCATCGAAACAGAAAGTAACGCTGAACGAGATACAACGAAATGACCTAGCGGTTAAATACTTTTTAAAAGCTGGTTTGGATTACAAAGGACAGTCGCAATGTTGTTATGAAACCCTAGGCAAAGAAGTGGTTGCCAATATATTGATTGACGTTGCACGGATTACCACGCGTTTTCTGAGTACTGAGATGAAATTACAAGGAAACATCAGTAAATCGACCGAAACCTTGTTGATTGTCCAGCGTGGGTCTTCGACAATACAAACAGCACAAGGCGTTCTGAGTCTGAGTACCCCGATTATGATGAACTGTTTAGTTGGTGTGCATTGGGCGGGCGGTGTAAATGCGGGAATTGACCTAGGTATTGGCTTTAAACTCAGTTACAAACCTTTTGATAAAGTAGACGACAATAAATTAAGCGTTAATAAATCCTGGGAAGCTGAGGGAGATGAGGAAGCTAAGGAAAAATTAAACTGGGAAAATCGTGTCTTGAATTTTGATTTGAAAGCAAGAGCGGGGGCTAAAATTGAAGGAGGTTATAATTATGAACATTTTTATGCCGAGGATGTATCTCCAATACCTTTTGCTGATAATGAAAAGGGAAAAGTCAGAGCGACACTAGACTCACTTTTCGCTAGCGGTTCATATAAAGGTGCTGTAAAACAGCGAATCTGTGAATTTATGAACAAGAATCCTTGTTATTTTACTAGCGTTAAATACGAGAATATGTTTGGACAACATATCACTGTCAACCAACTGCGGGAAAGTCTAAGTAAAGGCTTGGGAAAAAGACCATCTTATGAAGTAATAGAAAAAATTTATAGTTTTTTAGACTGTTTAAATTATTGGGATGAGGCACGCCATCTGAAGCCAATTATTCCCACCTCAGTTCGTATTTCTACCCATCATAGCGAAGCAAATGCTGGTTTATTCGCCGAAGCAAAAATGACAGTCAAAGTTTTTCTACCTATTGGAAACATGGAAGCTGGTGTCGATGCGCTTAAAATTACGGGAGTCTATAAATCAGCGAATGTACGTTATCAGACTGTCTACGCTGCTACTGCTAGAACGGGGCAGAAAACCCATGTTGTCCTGACCCAGGACACTGAAATTATTTACAAAAACATTGAATTTACACCCTTAGCAATAAAAGCCAGCACCTTGGTTGGCGTTAAACGTTTTGAGAAAGGAAAAGAATTCTCAAAGAAAACTTGGTTTAATCGAATGACCTACATAAGCACAACGGTATTTTGGGATGCTATGATGATAAAAGAGCAACTTAGACCAGATTACCCACCCTCATCCACTACTGCTTTCGCACTTCTAGGAACAGGTGTCTCTTTTGGCGGTTCGTTTGAAATAGAAAACCTAATGGAGTTCTATAAATTGTATGACCCCATTAAGAAGGCATTTTCCGATTCAGATGCTGAGGAGTATTTTACTAATGTAGCGGCAAGTCTTGAGCTTACCTTGGCTAATTTGATTGATTTTTTTACCTCACTTTTCGAACAAGGAAATATGCTCCATGATTTGGTACAGGCTAATGGCGTAGAGACAATATTATTAGAGGCGAGTTTTCGTATTGACAATGCCACAATTAGCCTCAGAGACACTAAGAGTAAAAAAGATGGCAGAATGATTATACTTGCACCTGACACTGCAAAACATCTGCTGGAACATAAGAATAGAACCTTAGAAGCCATTCGGATGCGCTATCGTATTCAGGACGAGTATCGCGGTGACTCTACGCTTTTCCCTCTTGGTTTTAAAATTGCAGGCCAAGGTCTGCGTATTGCCTTGAAAAAGATAAATCGGGCGGGTTCTGAAGGCATTATTGACTTGATTACAGTGTGGATGGATCCGAATTTGGGCGAGGGAAGTAGTGCTTATGAAAAAGCTGTTCCCCAAGTAACTCTTTTCTGCCAGTAACAGCGCGTGGTCGGACAGTAGCCGAATAATTGGGGGTCAAAGAAATAAATGAGGCTCATATCGTGTTTTGAGGACATGATAGAATTTGCATTTTTGCCATGATACTACGTCTTCAATTATAAATAGATAAAAGCAAAGTTTACGCTACAATCAGGGAATTACGTTGGAAAAGTGGATGTAGCTGCCCATTTTGTAGCTCGAATAAAATCCGCAAACGGGGTAAAAATGACCGCCATCAAGGCTGTCAACGCTATCAGTGCAATTGTGTACGAAGCGATTTTATGATTTGACAGGAACGATTTTCTCAGGTCGACATCAATCGATTACGGTATGGATTAAGTGTGTGTACCTTCTTGGATTGAATGTGTCGAACGCCCAAATCGCCCAAGAGCTCAGTTTGTGTGCCAGTGATATAGCTAAAGCAGTATAATCTGATTAATTTTAATTCGATGACCTACTCACTAGATTTCCGCAAAAAAGTATTGGCTATAAAAGAACAAGAAGGACTGACAGGAAAAGAAGCGTCAGTGCGTTTTGGAATAGGCGAAGCCAATATAACGCGCTGGAATAACTGCTT
>CAIUVX010000188.1 GCA_903902705.1 uncultured Methylococcales bacterium | reverse complement strand
TGGCTTAGGCGTAGCGGCTGGCTATCTGGTTTACAAATACCGTAAAGAAATCATTTCCAATACCACTAAAGCTGTGGATGCGAGTAAAGATTTCGTTTTACAACAAAAAGAAAATCTGGAAGATATTATCGCGGAAACCAAGGAATAATAATTCCGTAACATAACACTCATCATCAATGGATGCTTTTCTATTAGTTTGGTAGAGCATCCTTTTTGTTTTTATGACTTACAACATTTATGTCTATCCAAAAAGAATTTGTACTACGTTATCGAATAGACGGGCATATCAGGTTTCAAATACCCGCCAAAATTTGTGAGGAAACTGCCGCTAAAATAGTGACGGATGCTGTTTTAGCCATAGAGGGTGTCTATCGCGTTACTCTTTATCGCAAGCAACAAAAATTATCCATTCGTTTTCAAGAATCTGCGTGTGATTTTAAATCTTTAGCACAGCAATTATTCCAATTGCTTGCAGATTTAGAAAAAACAGACCTTTTTAATCAAAAACCCGTTACAAAAACTGAATCATGGCGAGAAAAAACCTCTGCTAAACTGAATGATTTTAAAGTCACACGCTGGGCTAAAGAAAAATATAGCGATGCCAAAGAAACTGTGCAAGCAGCTAAAATCATTACCAAGTTAGGCATGAGTAAACCCAAATCTTTTGTTAATGACCCCGAAAAAGCCATGATTGATTTTTTCAATGATGTGCTGGTGTTATTTTTAATCAAACTACATTGGACAAATATCACCCAACAATGGTTGCTAAAGCCACTCAAATATCGTTATGAATGGATGGCTTTATTTTATATGGTTTTTTTGCTGGTTCGTTCACGCAGAAAGAAATAGCCAAGCCAAGTAGGTCGGGTTAGCGATAGCGTAACCCGACAATCTTGTCGCATTGTGTCGGGTTACGCTATCGCTAATCCGACCTACAACTAACTCACCTTGAGAGTTCAGTCATGGATATACAAACCTTCACCCCTACACACTACAAACTTGTTCATCAATTAACAAGGCGCATTAGAATTATCTCCCCTGTATTGAAAAACGATGCAGAGCGTGGCACTATTTTCGAAATTATTCTGAAAAAAAGACCCGAAATAAAAAAAGTCCGTTCAGTGATTGCACTAGGAAGCGTGATTATTGAATTTGATCCTGTGGGACTGCCTAAACAAAACTTATTTATTTTGCTGGATGCCGTGCTAGGCAATATTGGGCAACGAAAAACCGAAGCCCAGACAGCAAGTAAAAAAGTATTTGATGGCAAAATACAAGAAATTGATTTGGCTGTTGAGGGCATGAGTTGTGCATCTTGTGCCTTGCTAATTGAAATGGTACTCCAGCGTGATCCTAGAGTGAAGCAAGCCAATGTTAATTTTGGTACTTCTACACTCACCGTATATGGGCGGTTATCCAAAGCCGATGTAGACGAAAAAGTAAGCTCTCTAGGTTATAAAACCTTTGCAATGGACACGCTATCGCAACGCAAAAAATTAATTGAGAAAGAGCATCAACGTATTAGTCTCGCTAAACGTCGTTTTCTTTGGGCGAGTGCGTTGAGTTTTCCCGTCATTGCAGTCGGTATGACCATGCCTAGCAGCCGTTGGTTACACTGGATGCAGTTCGTCTTGACGACTCCTGTCGTATTTTGGGCAGGACGCTCGTTTTTTATCAAAGCATGGCGATTAGCTAAACAAGGTACAGCGAATATGGACTCGCTCATCGCTTTAGGTGTCGGTTCGGCTTACGGTTACAGCTTACCATCGTTGCTCACTCGCAGAGGACATCTTTATTTTGAAGCGGGTGCGGCAATTATTAGCTTTGTATTACTGGGTCGCTTTTTAGAAGAACGTGCCAAAGGCAAAGCGGGTGAAGCAATACGCCAATTGGTTGACTTACAACCACAAACCGCAACGCGTTTGGTCGATGAGCAAGAAACGATTGTTGATATAGATGACATCGTCATTGACGATATATTACTGATTCGACCAGGTGAAAAAATTCCGACTGACGGCGTTGTCATTCAAGGCGTATCTACCGTCGATGAATCGATGGTGACAGGTGAAAGTATTCCCGTCATAAAAAACGTAGGCAATAAAGTCATTGGTGGTTGTGTCAATGGTAGTGGCGTGTTAAGAATTCGCGCCACTGCTGTGGGCATGGATACTGTGTTAGCGGGTATTGTTCACATGGTCGATCAAGCTCAATCCACTAAACTACCGATACAAAAACAAGTCGATAAGATTTCCGCCGTGTTCGTGCCAGCGGTGATGTTGTTATCCGCCGCAACGATGCTAGGTTGGCTATTAGCGGGGGCATCGTTTAGTTTTGCCTTCGGCAGTGCGATCACCGTGTTATTAATCGCTTGCCCTTGTGCGTTAGGACTGGCAACACCAGCGGCAATTATGGTGGGAGCAGGACAAGCCGCACGCGAAGGCATTTATATTCGTAATGGTGAAAGTTTAGAAACCGCCGCTAAACTCAATGTCATCGTATTCGACAAGACTGGCACAATCACCGAAGGCAAGCCTAAGGTCACCGATTTAGTTAAATTATCCCGACTGAGCGAAGGAAAAATCATTTTATTAGCTGCCTCCGCAGAAAATAATTCCGAGCATTTTTTAGGTAAAGCCATTGTCGCTTATGCCAAAGATTATGGACTAAACTTGCAAGCCTGTAGTCATTTTTACAGTGCCACAGGACGTGGTATTGAAGCGGAAGTAGACGGTAAAAAATTGTTATTAGGCAATCAAGATTGGTTAGACGAGCAACAGGTAGACATCGATGATTTATTAGTCGCTGCCAGTTACTTTTCTGAACAAGGCAAAACCCCTGTGTTTATGGCAGTCAATGGTAAAGCTGCCGCTGTGTTTGGCATTGCTGACAAAGCCAGACCCCAAGCCATTCATGCCATTAGGCATTTACAAAAACTGGGTATTCAAACCTTAATGGTCACAGGTGATACAAAAAAAACCGCCAATTATATTGCTGCTAAAGTCGGTATTGAAACCGTGATTGCCAATGCCAAACCTGAACAAAAACTGGCGATTATTCATCAATTTCAAGCCGAAGGTAAAAATGTCGGCATGATTGGTGACGGTATCAATGACGCGCCTGCGTTAGCCGCTGCCAACGTCGGCTTTGCGATTGGTACGGGAACAGATATAGCCATAGAATCAGCGGACATGACGCTAGTACAAGGCGATATTGGCAAAGTTGCCTCAGCCATTCAATTAAGTACCGACACCATACGAATCATCAAACAAAATTTATTCTGGGCATTTGCTTATAACGTCATTGCTATTCCTGTTGCGGCATTCGGTAAACTTAATCCGATGATAGCCTCAGGCGCGATGGCATTAAGCTCAGTATCAGTGATTGTTAATTCTTTACGACTCAATAAAAAATAGAAGGCTGTTACATGGATCATTCAACAATGGATATGGGCATGGGTATGGTGGGCATGGATCATACCGCCCATATAGCGGCTGGCTTTGATTATGGACTGGCTTTTATGGCAGGGGTACTCGGTAGCGGACATTGTTTAGGGATGTGCGGCGCGTTAGTGTCTGGCTACTTCATAAATGCAGGTAAGACAAAAAGTTATCTGCCGTATTTTTTCTATCAATTTGCGCGTATTTTTGTTTATATGCTGGTGGGTTTTGCCGCAGCAGCACTGGGTGTGGTCATGGTATCCAGTGGTCTATTTGGTAAAGTGCAAAGTGTGTTACAAATCACTATTGGCGCGGTAGTCATCATCCTCGCTTTTGGGATTTTAGGTTGGATTCCCTTTCAGGGTTCGATACGCTTATTACCGATGAAATTATTGCGTAAAGGCTACGCGTCTTCAAGAACTAAAGGACCCATTTTGGGCGCGTCTATTGCAGGCTTACTCAACGGATTAATGCCCTGCCCTCTTACCTTTGCAATGGCGGTTAAAGCCACTTCTGCGCCATCCATTCTTGAAGGTGGCGCGTTAATGCTCACTTTTGGCGCGGGAACATTGCCAACCATGCTATTTATCAGTTTCGCATTCGGCAAAATGAGCGCGAGTGTTAGAGGCTTAATGTTGAAATTAGCCGCATTTATCATGATTGCAATGGGCTGTAACACCATCTACATGGGCTTAATGTCCTACGACCCTGAGACATTTATGCACCAGCATTTTATTCATGACATTACCCATGAATTGACTGTAGCGATTGAGCTTCTAAAACAAATGCTCGACTACTTCACCGATATGATTCGTGACATTGAGCATTAATCAGGTCACAGCTTTACGTTAAGCCGTTCGTGCTGGGCTGTGAGCTTGTCGAACAGTCGAAGCATAAAACAGCTTAACAATTTCTAATCATACCGTTATTTTGAAGGCGCAGGTGGCGGTGGCGGTAAACCAGGAGGAGGTGGAGGAATATTCGCGGTCGCTGGCGCGGATCGTTGGGGGCTTGTGCCAGAAAATTGTCCCGATACTGGAACTTGATGACCTTTGGTATACATACACTGAATATAAGCTACATCGTAGCGTTGTTGTACCTCGTACATAGAGCTACTCGCGGCACTGGTACCAACTAGACTGCCTGCTACCAAGCCAGTACCCGCACCAATAGCGGCACCACTACCTCCTCCGAATGCCACACCCGCCACCGCACCTAACGCTGCACCGACCAATGCACTTGTAATACCACTCTCCACACCCGCTTGATTCGCTGTAGAACCGTCAACCTGATAAGAAGCGTATTGCCGACAGATGACATCATCATTGCGAAACTGGTTAAAAGGAATGCCAGTACCAGGTAATACCATAACATCAGGTCCATTGGGTACGCTGGCACAACCCGTTACTGCCAGTATAAGTGTACTCGAAAGAACTATGGAAAAACGTGACATATTATTACTCCTTAACGTGGGGCGGGAGGTGGGGGTGTTGGTTCAACTTGTTGCCAACCGTTTGGACATTGCTTGACATAAGGGTAATAGCCTTGAGGGTTATTGCAATAATACCAGTAACCTGCTGGATTTTGTTGAACAGCGGGTGCAGTTTGTTGGATATAAACAGGCGGAGCTACAGGTACAGTGATCACAGTAGGCGGATAGTTATAATAGCCACGACCATAATAACCACCGCCATAGTAGTTACTACCTAGACCATAGCCTAGTCCAAGCCCCAAACCCATTCCACCATAGTAGTTGCCATAATGCCCACCCCAGCCACCACCATAGTGACCGCCATAATGTCCACCCCAACCACCGCCATAGTGACCTCCATAGCCACCATTCCAACCACCTCGCGCCCATACGGGGTTACTGGCAATCAGTACGATGACAACACATATCAAGGTAATCTGTTTCATATAACTTCCATCCCGCACATTGGCAGGCATCTAAATCTTATTCAACGAAAGGACATTGTGAGCTAGTTTGCACGGTGGTGTGAACGCTCCGCCGTGCTTCGATAAGAAGCGCAAGACAGTGGCTTCTGACAACGCACAGTGATGATGTCGAAATGCCTTATTTCTTTTTCGCGTAATATAGTTTATTCCGACTTACAAGGCTAGCCGCCGTTTACTCCTCCACACTTATCAATAACTTTCAGCTTTTTCAGTTCTTTAACTTGCAAAATATAGCTAAGTATTGCATTCCAAAATCCAGAACCACCGCCTGCTAAAAATCCCATGGCAAAGGTTGCAGCCACACCATTTAAATCAGTGATCCTTTATTAAAAACTGAAAAGTTCATTGGATTCTAAATCTTTAACAAACTTGCCACAAGCAAAACGTATTTTTATGAGCTGATATTATAGCTCCCAATATCCACAAGGAGAACAACTGCCAGCTGCACAAGCCTACCTGACCCAAAAACCACTGGTACTTGAGGTAGCTCTGACCAACGATGGATGAGTGATTCAACCCTACCCCCCCAGTGTACCTAAAATTTAAATTTAAAAATTGCGTAACCATCTCTTTACTTTTTAATGAGAATTGCTATCATTTGCAAAAGATTTTTTTACATCAGGAGTTATCATGTATATATGTGTTTGCAAAGGGGTCACTGATAAGCAAATTAAACAAGCTATCGATAACGGTGCTTGCACACGTCGGCAATTGCATCAGTGTACAGGTGCGGGTGGTGTGTGCGGAAAATGCACGCAGAATATCAGACAAATGCTTGACGAAAATCGCCAATCGAGCCTTATAATACAAGCTGCTTAATTTTATTTACATTAAAGGCGGTTTGACAATGAAAGGTGACACTAAAGTTATCGAGTTTTTGAATAAAGCTCTGGAAAACGAATTAACAGCGATTAATCAGTATTTTTTACACGCAAAAATGTATAAAAACTGGGGCTTGGAGAAACTCTACGCCAAGGAACATCATGAATCTATCGATGAAATGAAACATGCTGATTGTTTGATAGATCGAATTTTATTTTTGGAAGGTTTGCCCAATGTACAAAATATTGGCAAAGTTTTGATTGGTGAAAATACACCCGAAATGTTGGCTTGTGATTTAAAACTAGAACATTTGGCTGTGCCTGATTTAAAAGATGCCATTCTTTATTGTGAAAGCGTTAGGGACTATGTCTCGCGTGAATTACTTGAAGATATATTGGAAAGTGAAGAAGAGCATATAGACTGGTTAGAAACTCAACTGGAGCTAATCGAAAAAATAGGCTTACCAAATTATTTACAGTCACAGATGTAACGTATCGTTTAACGCACTTCCATCTGCCATGAATATGTTTAATGACGGTTCATTGATACAAATGGGTGGTTGAGCCATGCAGTATCATGTTGTTAAAAACGTTGGATGTGAACAATCTTGACGTGTAGTTTAAAGACGATCACCGAGGTTTTGAAAACCTCGGTGATCTCATTAAAAGCACAGTTTCTGTAGATACCCTCCTTATTTTTAGGCATCGCCATAGGAAGAAGGTGAGTCATACAAAAAAGCTATCAATCGTTAGCATCATTCCAAATTTGGTTTTCTAAATCTTCTTTTTCCAGCTTGCTAGTATCTTCAGGGTATAAATGCCAGAATGATTTATCAATCATGGCGTTTTTATAGGTTTCTTTTTTCTCGTGGGTGAAAGGACACCACCAGTTTTCGACAAGTTTAACCATGTAGGCGTGCCATTCAAATAAAGCGACACTGTAAGGGCAATACCAAGTACAGTTTAAAATCCAGAATAATTTTGATTGCGCCATACTGGCTTTAAAAGAAGCATTCATGGTAATTTGATTTTTTAGTGTGTAACGATGACTTGCGCGGTCTGGAATAAAATCAGACCACTTTTTCAGATTAGTCGCGCCCATCATGCGTAAATGATAGTACGTTAAATAGGCACTGATAATGACAAACGGAAAAGTGAGTAGCGGTAAGTAAATCAATAACATACCAATACCGCGCATGGGGATAGATTGTTGTTGATGGTTTTTGCCGATTTCAACACGGCTAGCAGAACAAGACTCACAAGCTTTCATTTTTAAAAATTCCTCATAGTTGAATGGTTAAAGGGGGTTGGATATTATCATCATGAATGATGTCACTATCATTAAGCAATTGATAAATGCTCATACAGCCTGCACAGCAAAACGTTTGTAGCCCTTCTTGAGTGGTGACTGAAAAACCTTCAATCTCCACTGCCAGCCCACAAAGTGCGCAGGATTCTTGATGTTGTTTTGTGTTTCCCATAATGAGTCGATCACAGCCTTATGATTTTTGTATAAATAGGACAGGTTTCTTCGTGTGCGCCAGATAGATAAGCGGTGGATATTAAAAACTCATTGACGATTTCACCACCTGTAAATAAAAATGTGTTTTTAAATAATTTTATCCATTGTTCTTTAGTCAATGTTCGGTGATTATTCAGCCACAGATTAAATGAACCATGCTCTTGTTGTAAGACTAATAACCGCTGAGCATTGACAATAGCTGCGTTAATTTTTAAGCGATTACGCACGATACCTGCATCCGCCATTAAACGCTGACGATCTGTTTCGGTGTAATGAGCAACCGTTGCAATATCAAAACCATGGTATGCGGCATGAAAATTTGCTACCTTTTTCAAAATCGTTGTCCAAGACAAACCCGCCTGATTGATTTCCAGCACTAAACGGGCAAATAACTGATTATCATCAGTCAATGGAAAACCATATTCAGTATCGTGATAACGTTTATGAACCGAATCTTCGGGTTCATTCAGCGCATAGTGGCAATAACTTTGTGCCATTTAATCTTATCCAATCTTCTTGTTGGTTGAGCGGTTCAAATACTATATTACATTGTTGATAAGCTTCAATAACCGATTGCGCTTGTTCTGCCAAAATGCCAGACAACACCAACATACCCCTAGGTGCAACTAACGCACTGATGTCTGCTGCCATATCAATCAACGGTTTTGCCAAAATATTAGCCAATACCACATCGGCTTGCAAGGGGGTAAATTGTTCAGGCAAATAACAAATAATTTTATCGGCAACGCCATTTTTTAGCGCGTTGCTTATCGTGGCAGTAATCGCTTGGGGATCAATATCCACCGCGTGGGCGATTTTTGCACCCAGTAACACTGCCGCCACAGCTAAAATACCAGAGCCACAACCGTAATCAATCACCACTTTATCAGTCAAATCATGACTGGCTAACCATTCCAAACACAACGCAGTAGTCGGGTGTGTGCCTGTGCCGAACGCTAGGCCGGGATCTAAGGTTAAGCACACCGTGCCTTCCTCATGTTGCTCTTGATCCGTTGGGCATACCCACAATCTGTCCGCAAATTTCATGGGCTTATAAAACTCCATCCATGCCCGTTCCCATTCTTGATCTTCTATAGCTTCAATACAGCAATCGCGTAATTCATGGTGTCGGAATTTTTTTAATACCAAGGCTTTAACACGCTCAATATCAACGTCCAGTTCATACAGCGCAATGACCTGAGTATTTGTCCAGATTTTGGTTTCACCAATAGCAGGTTCATACACAGGTTCGTCTTCTGCATCCATATAAGTTACAGAGACTGAACCTTGTTTTTCTAAATAAGCCGCAACTTTAGGTGCGGTGTCTTCATCGGTAATGATGGAAAATTGTTGCCAAGCCATTAGGGGTGCCAATCTTGATTAAGAATATCGTCAACTGTCCAAGGACAGGTTTCAGGGAAGTTTTCCAAGCCAGTTTCTTTGATAGCCAGCGTTACAGCATCTGACCAAATAATAGCTACCCACTCGGCATCCGCTATTTTCGTTTTTAAACTAGGTACGCTTTTTAAATGTCCTGCGATGGCTTTGCGTTGTTCCTTAATGGTACGCCGCCAACTTGAACCCTGCCGTTCAGCCTGATATTGCCACTTTAATAAATGCGCGATTAACACCGCCATACGACTGGCAAGTTCGCGTTGTTCGCTTTTACCCACGTCTTCGATTTCCTCAGCAATGTGTTCTAAATCCAATAAATCAAATTTTTTGTAACGAATCAACCATGCCTGTTGATTTGCCCAAGCGATAATATCGATTTCGTAATTATTAGTTGTCATGGTTATCAGTGGAAGTAGTAAGGCGGTATATGGTAGCGTATTCCACCGAATGTTTTATTCACTAGGCTATTTATTTGCCATTTCATAGAGTATTCCCGAAGCATACTTGTGCAAAATACTGCTCATTAATAGTTGATAAGGAATACCTTGTTTCAAAGCCGTTTTCTGTAGTGCGGTTAAATCACTTTGCGAAACGCTGATATTGACTTCCTGATTTAATTCGCAAGTATGTTGTGCAGAATTTTCAATAAATTGTTTTCGTTCAGGCGTTAAAACAGAATGAAATTTTCCAGCTTCAAAAGCCTCTAATAAGTCTTGTTCTTCGGAATCCAGATTAATGTTTTTCATGGTGTTTTTCCAAGATAATGTTTGGTAGCTTTACGACTGGGAATAATCGTTTTTAGAAAAATGTCGGCTTCAGATTCCACATAAGGAACAAGATAAGCATAACCGTCAATACTAACGACAAACAAGCGTTGATGAGCATAATTTTCAGTATTGGGATGCTCTGTGTCATCAAGCAAACCGCCGTTTTGCAAGCTAAAAATAATCTCTTCAAATGAAATGCCGCGTTCTTCAATTAATTTGCGGTTTTTTTCTGCATCCCAGTATATGGGTTTAGTCATCATGTTGTCCGAATGTTTTACTCTTCTATGCGGCGTAATACGTTTCGCTATTGCGCCCTACTTACTTGCTTGGTAAGAATTTTTAAGCTAGTCCTATAGTAAAAGAAGATAAATCTTGAAATTCTTCTTTATACTCTCCCTTTACTTTTAACTCCCACATTTTTGTTAAGTATCGGGATAAAATTTTATCTATTGTTGTTTTATTTTCTATGCTAAATACCTCTAAACGTAAAGAATGAAAAAACGTTGCTATATCATAAACGTCTGATTCTTTAGTTATGTTACAAGAAATATAGCTGTTAGCTAATTTCAACATATCATCAAATTCCTCATCATTAAGATAGATGCGAAAAGATATTTCATCAGTGTTAGTTCTTTTTATAACATCAAACCCTTTGCCGCGATTGTTATGATATTTAAAGGAATAGTTTTCATAATCACAAAAATTTGTTTCTTCATACAAACTAATTAGACTTTGCAAATTAGACATATTAATTTTAAGTGCAGATATATTTTTCTGTTGTAATCCAATATTAACTTTACAAAATAGGTTTAATTTAAATCTTATTTCTTCTTTAATTTTTGACAAAAAGAAATTAATTTTCTCTTTTTCTGCGAGCTTAATATCGTTTTCATTGTATTTACTAAAGCATATATCTAAATTTATAGAGTATGGCAATTTCTTTTTAATACAGAATTCTAATCTATCAAGTATTTCTAAAATTTTTTCATCATCTTGAGTAATATGAAATTCTGGATTAAAAGCAAAAGAAAGAGATATACTTCCTAAATCAGAGTGGAAGTTTTCTGGTAGTAAATATTCTTTTAATTCATCTAAATGGTTTGCAATATTTTTTAATTCAAACTCCAAAACTGGGATTCTTTTGTGTGTTTCAAACAAAATAAATTCACGTCCATTACACAATGAAAAGTATTTAGTGTTAATATCTTCATGTATAGCATAAGAATGCGCTTGGCTAATGTATTGTTTTTTCTTAATGTTTTTATCAGGTGCTTTTACTTCTAAAACCCAAGCATAATTACCATCCTCATCTTTTAACAAATAGTCTGGAATTATAGTAATAGGTCTCTCAGTACATCCAATAATTACGAATAAATGTTTTAATGATTTGCTACGTTCAATTTGTGACTCTTTATAACTAAGTTCATATAACAAAGGCAGTATAAGTCTTTCACGAACACTATCTTCCTTAAAATTTGGTGAATCTAATTCAGAAAAGTCAAAATTTGAAAATAGTTGTGTCATTATTTTTACTCGCTAGGTTTTATTATCGTTCCAACGCTCTGCGTTGGAATGCCTAAGTTGACGCTCCAGCGTCTTCATACACAACGCTGGAGCGTTGCAGGATTCGTTCCAACGCAGAACATTGGAACGATAGGTGCGGATAAATCCGCACCTACATTTTATAGTTATAACCAAGCCATGATTTATTTACTGAATTCATGTTGTTGCGTTTGCATATATTCACGCAGTAATTGATTAATTTTTTGTTGATAATGCGATTGTTGTTTAAGCCATTCCACAATATCGCCATCCAGTGTCAGATTAATAGCTTGTTGAGACGCTTGTTTGAGTATTGCCTGATTAAAAAAACTTTCATCCAGTTCAGGAATGTCGCTGGTATCAATGTCTTCATCAGGTAAATGGCTTAAGCGTTGCCAATCAATCTGTGTGGTGTATGCGTTGTTCATAAAGGCGTACCTCGTTTTTGTCGCTTTTCTGACACTGATTAATTAAACCAATGACTGCCAGTCCTTTAAAGGACTGGCAGTCATTCACAACACGCTAATGAATCCCCAGTTTCTTTTCCAAATAATGAATATTCTGCCCACCCGCTGCAAATCCTGTGTCATTCATAATATCCTGCTGGAGCGGGATATTGGTTTTAATACCATCGATAATAAGCTCACTGAGTGCGGTATTCATGCGGGCAATTGCACCGTCACGGGTTTCGCCGTGGGCAATCAACTTGCCTATCATGGAATCATAATAAGGCGGTACTTTATAGCCGTTGTAAATATGAGTTTCGCAACGAATTCCAGGGCCACCAGGCATGTGAAACTGGTCAATCGTTCCAGGGCAAGGCATGAAAGTTTTTGGGTCTTCGGCATTTAATCGGCATTCAATGGCATGACCTGTGATTTTGACTTGATCTTGCGTGATGGATAGCGGCTCACCGCAAGCAATACGCAGTTGTTCTTTCACGATGTCAAAACCTGTGACCATTTCGGTGACAGGATGCTCAACTTGAACGCGGGTATTCATTTCAATGAAATAAAATTCGCCGCGTTCATACAAAAATTCAAATGTCCCCGCGCCTAAATAGCCAATATCCACACAGGCTTGAGCGCAGCGTTCACCGATAAACTTACGTTGTGCTTCGGTAATGAACGGGGCTGGTGCTTCTTCAACCACTTTTTGATGGCGGCGTTGCATAGAACAATCGCGTTCACCTAAATGAATGGCGTTGCCGTGCGAATCTGCCATCACTTGAAATTCAATATGGCGCGGGTCTTCGAGAAACTTTTCCATATATACGGTCGGATTACCAAACGCGCTACCCGCCTCGGCTTTAGTCATGGCAATCGCATTAATCAATGCCGCTTCGGTGTGTACGGTACGCATACCACGACCACCACCACCACCAGCGGCTTTAATAATCACAGGATAGCCAATGTGTCGGGCTAGCTTGAAATTTTCATCGTCATTGTCTGATAACGGCGTGTTATCCCCAGGAACGCAAGGAACACCAGCGGCAATCATTGCCTTTTTAGCAGAAATTTTATCGCCCATGATACGAATAGTTTCCGCATTGGGTCCGATAAACACAAAGCCACTCTTTTTTACTTTTTCAGCAAAATCAGCATTTTCAGACAAAAAGCCATAACCAGGGTGGATCGCTTCGGCATCGGTGACTTCTGCCGCACTGATAATGGCGGGAATATTTAAGTAGCTGTCCGCAGAAGCCGCAGGGCCTATACAAACAGATTCATCGGCTAAACGGACGTGTTTTAAATCACGGTCTGCTTCGGAATGGACGGCGACTACTTTAACGCCTAATTCACGACAGGCGCGTAAAATACGCAGAGCAATCTCGCCACGATTGGCGATAACGATTTTAGAAAACATCAGCCTTCCCCTTATTCAATGATAAATAACGGTTGACCGTATTCGACAGGTTCAGCGTTATCAACCAAAATTTTAGTGACGATGCCACTTTTGTCCGATTCAATTTGATTAAGAATTTTCATCGCTTCAATAATACACAAGGTATCACCCACTACGACTGATTGACCGATTTCAACAAATACTTTCGTGCCAGGTGATGCAGCACGATAAAACGTACCGACCATTGGTGATTTAACAATATGACCAGTAATTTTTTCTTCAACAGGCGTGGCGGCAATTGCTTGTGCAGCCTGCATACCAACAGGTGCGGGGGCATAAGCCATTGGTGCAGGTGCAGAAGAATAGCGGTTGATGCGAATAAACTCTTCGCCCTCTTTAATTTCTAATTCGGCAATACCAGATTCTTCGACAATTTCGATGAGTTTTTTTATTTTTCTAATGTCCATGATGATCTTTCTCGACTAATAACTGATGGGCGGCTTGTAAAGCCAGTTCGTATCCTGTTGCTCCTAATCCACAAATAATGCCTTTGGCAATATCGGAAAAATAAGAGTGTTTTCTAAAAGGTTCGCGTGCGTAGACGTTGGATAAATGAACCTCTATAAAAGGGATTTGTGTTGCAAGCAATGCGTCACGCATGGCAACGCTGGTATGGGTAAAGGCAGCAGGATTGATAATGATAAAATCAACCTGTTGATAATAGGCTCGATGAATCAATTCAACGATTTCATGTTCTGCGTTGTTCTGGTGAAAGCTTAACTGATGCTGCAAAGCGTGTGCCTGTTTTTCTAACGTCTGCTGAATATCGGCAAGAGTTTTGTTACCGTAATGGTTAGGTTCGCGGAGACCTAGTAAGTTTAAATTAGGACCATTTAAAACGGTAATCTGTGCCATGTAACGATTTTTTTTAATAGGATTAGGTGAAAGGCGGCTACTATGCCCAATTTATTTTAAATTGTCCAGATATTATGCTTTTAGCCACAGATAGCGACAGTACGCCTGTTGTTTGCTGTTGTTAATTACAAATCGCTTATTTTTAATATTGGCGTGTTCCTACATTTTGCGGCACTGCCTACAAAAATAAAAATTATTATCGCTTGTTCAAAATGCGCTTAGCACCAGAAAAACTCAGCGGTATAGGTGCTAATTTAACTGTCGTTGCCCTATCCATCTGCACAGTGATTTTATCAATACCTGTATGAATAAAGAACATTTAACAGCGCGTCCTCCAATAGAGTAATGTCACAACAATTACTTTTTTCTGGGAGACAGTCATGAATATTCTTAAATCCACTGCTATTTTATTGCTATTTGTCTTTAAAGTGGTATCAGCCGATGAGTCACAATTTGATATTTTAGCCAAGCTCGATACAGGGCCAGGGAATGTTACTGTGATGGATAACGGGCGAATTATCATGAGTTTGCATCAGTTTTACGCGCCGAATTATACGGTAGTTGAGGTTAAAGATAATATCCTCGTGCCGTTTCCTAATAAAGAACTGGCAAATCCACAGTCAACAGCAGATTTTAAACTCGATTCGGTGTTGGGTATTCGCTCTGATAGTCACGGTATTGTGTGGATGCTGGATAACGGTATGCGTAGCGGCGTAACGCCTAAATTGGTTGGCTGGAATACTAAAACGAATCAGCTCCAGCAAGTGATTTATTTGCCATCGCCGATTACGCCTAAAGATGCGTTCGTGAATGATTTTGCGGTCGATACGCGCCGCAATCATATTTATATTAGTGATCCTGCGGGTGGGAAAAATGCCGCGCTGATTGTAGTCAATTTGAATACGGGAACAGCGCGACGTGTGCTTGAGGGTGATGCCAGTGTGATTCCAGAAGCTGTTGATTTGATTATTGATAAGGTTGTTGCCGCAACCTATGCAACACATGACTCATTGCCGATTGAGTAATAAACATCTGTTCCGCCGCCCGTGTCACGTTTAATTCGCGCATCAACACATCAAAGGCGACCAATAAATTTAAATCAAAAGTTCTTAAGTTGGACATGGTGTATTTTTATATTTATATGACTTTCGTTTGTTTCATATTTTTCAGTAAATACACGGAGTACAAAGCCTGCTTTGTACGTTGGCACAAACCAACTGTTGAGTAATAATATTTGTATTTTTCTCTGCAAATTATTTACAAAAAATGATTGTCTTTTGTACTAGCGACAGCTAAAAATAATAAAATTTTTATTTGACATTATTATGAAATCAAATAGAATGGCATTCGATAAATGAATATTTTCAAGTTATTGATTTAACTTATAAAGTATGCAACTTACCTTAGATACTTTCAAAGGTATAAACTATCATAATATATTATATTTGTTCATCTCTACTGCATTACATTCATGTATTAAAGTTATCTATATAACAACTCTATTATAAGTAACTCTTCTAATAAGAAACATACTTACAATAAGTAGTTACTTGCTAAACAAACATCACTTACTTTCAATCTAAACTAGATACTCTAAGAGGTATGCTATGCCAAATACTATTGTCTTTAAAAAGAACTTACTATCACAAGCCATTCATCAATCTTTTATGCAATTTAGTATGGGAGGTAGATTGTCTACTAAGGAGATAACGATGAAAGAACACAGTCATTCATCTCAGGTACAAGACCTAGCTCTATTAGACAGAACTAGACAAGTTAGAAGTATGCTAGAAGAAACATCTGAACTACCAGATACCAGACCTGCTATGCAACGTCGTTTCCAAGCTCATGACGATAAACTTGAATCTTTAAGTAAGTTGCTACTTAAAAGAGACTACAAGATAGTCTTCATAGGAAGTATAGGTGTTGGTAAGTCCACGGCTATTTGTAGAACTCTAGGTTTAACTACTTCGGACTCTAAGTCAGTATTAGAAACAGGTGCAGGAGGTACGACTATCTGTGAAGTCCAAATAATAGAAAGTCATGCTTATGGCATACAAACAACACCTTGCACAGTTGATGAGCTTCGTAGTCATGCTCAAGATTTTGCTGATTACCTTTTAGCCGCTACTAAAACGGAAATAGAAGACGCTAACCCAGATTCACAAGGTATTTCTAAAGAGGTAGAAAGGGCTTTACGGAATATGTCAGGGCTTAAAATACGGCGTGAAAAACAGGAGGATGGTAAAACACTGTCAATAGATGAAGCTAAAGAACTGGCTAAACAATTTACTTCCGTGCGCGAATTGACGATGAAAATTATGGAGCTTATTGGCTTACATAAGCGAGATTGTAACGAGATATGGTGTGACGATAGTGAAGACCAAGAGCCGTTAGAATGGTTGAGAGTTAATTTTGCGAAAATTAACAACGGTCGTCATTCTGACTTTTCTTTGCCTAAGCTAATTGAAGTCATTGTGCCATTTGAATTACTAAGTCATCACGAATGTTCATCCGTGCGTGTTATTGATACTAAAGGCATTGATGGCACAGCGGTAACGCGAGCCGATTTGAATTGCCACTTGGGTGATCCTCATACTTTGACTGTGTTATGTACGCCATTTAATGACGCTCCAGCAGCAGCTCCACAGCTAATTCTTGAAGGAGCAAAAAAACGTGGCATTCCATCATTATCATTGAATACATTGCTTCTTGTATTACCGCGACCCGAAGAAGCACTTGCTGAAAAATATGATGACTCTGGCGAATGTGTTGAATCATCTAAAATCGGTTATGAATTAAAACACGAAAAAATTCAAGCTAAGTTAGTACCACTAGGCTTGGATGACTTACCGATTTATTGTTTTAATTCGCGTGAAGATGATGCTGAGGCATTACAAGATGTTATGAATAATCATTTAACCGCTATGCGTGAAAACTCACGTCAGCAGTTAATTAATGAGATTCAGGCTGTAGAAAATGTGCTAGCTAACTATAAAGAAATACAATTTGAGGCTACGCAACTCCATGCAAGTAAAATGTTGCAAGCTGGAATAGATACAAATAGAACTATTTCCTTACCCAGTATGCTCATACATGATGGACTTATTGAAGGTATTAAAATCATTAATGCTGGCAAAGTTCGTGCAGCTATTGGTTTTATGAGTGGAAATGGAAATAGATATAAGTCACCTGATTTAGATTATTACCATTACTTGGAAAATGGTACAGATTTACTTGCCTCATCATTACTTCATAATAAATTAATTGGTTTTAGTGGTCACTGCAAAGCTTTAGCCAACAATCCTGAGTTTTTAGAAGCCAAAGAGCTTATAAACCAAGCTGATAGTGTTCTTTGGGGTTCTTATGAACATTTAAAAGCCGCTATAAAACCTAAAAGTAGGGAGCTTTTTGCGACTGAATTACTCAATTTTGCCGCAGAGTTGTGGGATAAGTCAGGGCAAGAGTGGGGGAGAAAAAAAGCAGATTTAGAAGATACCGTTAAAAATTTAAGCTACCGAGAACGAGTAGCACGTCATCATAAAGAATGGTTTGCAGACCAACGCCGAGTAGAACTAGAACAACAAATTTACGCGCTTATTATTAGCGAATGGCAATCAGCACTTGATAAAGTCAGTGCCTTATTAGAAACCGAAGAGGAGTAGCCCAAATGAACATGACCACTCACGCGGCTATCCGTAGCCAACAACGCGGCATACCGCCGTTAATTATGGAATGGCTAGACCAATTTGGTGAAGAATACTATGACGGACACGGCGCGATTATTCGCCGTTTCACTCGTGCTAGTCGCCGTGAAATTGAAAGACAATGCGGCAGGGATTTAGTCAGCAAGTTATCACAATATTTCACCGCTTACATAGTTGAAAATCATGATGGAACAGTGATTACCACTGGGCATTTAACTAAACGTATCAATCGTAGATAAGCCAGTAGTAGAGGCGATAGCCGAAACCCAACATAAGGAATGCGTAGATGTAATGGGTTTCGCTATCGCTCTACCCATCTTACGAGTTGAAAATAAAAAATAAAGGAATAGAAATGTTTACTTACATTGATGAAACAGGAAATGCAGGAATGTTTGATTTTAATCAGCCGTTATTTATAACAGCGGCATTGATTACAAAAACAAATTTTGATTTGTTACATGAAAAAGAAATTAAAACAATTGCATTAAGTATAAATAAAAACGAACTACATGGTAATGAGTTTGGCGTTGATGGTGTTGAAAGAATAGCAGAAGAATTGTTAAAACTTTTTAAAAAATGTGATGCTAGATTTTGTATTTCATTTGTTGACAAAAAATACTTAACAACTACTAAATTTGTAGCTACCTTATTTGACCCTTCTGAAAATAGAGCAGTGCCACCACACATATATAATTTGCGTCATTGTCGTCTTCTTTTAACTTATCACATTCATAAAATACTTAGTAACAGTTTTAGAGAGAAATTTTGGGCATCTATTACGAATACAAAAAAATCAGAAGCATATAAAATGCTTTTAGATTCGTTATGTGACTTAGAAAAAGATATTATTTGTTTATCTGATGAAGGATTAAAAAAACGAATTAATGATGCAATACAGTGGGTTAAAAAACATCCTGAGTCAATTAATATTGATACCAATAAAAAAAGCATTAATCGTCATTTACCAAATATGGTCGCTTTTTCTAATTTGATGGAAGACATTGAAAAAAGGTCTAAACTTTGGAATAGAGAAGTAATCGAAATTATTCACCATGAACAAAGTCAATTTGAAGTATTGTTAAAAGATTATCATGAAATTTTTAGTAAATACCCAGCAGAAAATATACAATTCTGGGGGCAGAAATATAATCTTCAATATACCAAAGGAAGTCATTTTAGAGTTGTAAAATCTAAAGACAGTGCTGGAATACAAGCTATAGATGTAGTTCTTTGGTTATTAAATCGTTATAAAAATGGAAAAAATATTGAGTATAATTCCAGTAACCTATTAAATTATGTAATCAAAAAATCATACATCAGTGATTTTTCTTTTGAGAGTATTAAAAATGAACTTAATGAACAGTGGAGTCGAAACATGAAGTTAAATCCACCTAATCAAAAAAAATTAAAGAAAGTTAAAGAATTTTTTGATATTGAAAAAGAATATACAAAACAAGAAATGCTTGAATATGAGAAAGCTCAGTAGCGCGTAGCCCGTAGCCCGTAGGTTGGGTAGAGGCGATAGCCGAAACCTAACATAAGGAATGCGTAGATGTAATGGGTTTCGCTATCGCTCTACCCATCTTACGAGTTTATTTTAAGTTTCAAATTTATACACTTCTCGACAAGTTGGATAATTAGAACATACATAAAACTGTTTGCCTTGTTGTTCGCCTTTTGTGACTGTTTTAACTTGCATGGGTATATTGCATTTAGAACATACTTTAGTTTCTGGTTTTATTTGTGCGGGTTCTTTAGGTTTTGGTATATCAACAATATCTAATAGCTTGGCTTTTTGTTGTTGAAATTCTTCTAAAGTTAAAATACCTGAACTGTGTAAATCAGCTAGTTTTTTAATTTCATCGGCAATAAAATGTTGCGGGTTTAGTATAGGTGTAGGTTTTTGTTGTTCTGTCGTTTGTGGTTTATTTTCTTCTTCTTTTTTATTAGGTGGTGGTACAAGTTTCTGAATTATTGTATGAGTTGAAGCACAAACTGCATTAATGTCATTCATTATGGCAACCTCATCAAAAATTGTTCGACCTTTTTTGTTTCGCATCCACTTAGAATACACTCTACCTAATCTAAGTGTTTCTTGTCGTAAATCTGCATTAGTTGGGTCATTTTTTAGTGCTTGTAATGACTCTTCATATTTCTTTTTTGGATTATTTTGTATATTTGAAGATGGAATGATACCTATAATCAAAAGTACAATTAAAAGTACAACTAAGATAAAAACTATTATTTCTCTCATCTTTTTTTATCAAAATTATTTAAGTTATAAGCAACAAATAGCCATCCTTGATTAAAAGGGATTAAAACAAAATCTTTTATTTTAATCCCGTGTAAAAGTTTTTATTACCTTTTATTAGCTTTTCGGACACATTCAGCTATTGCGTTGTTATCTACTAACGCAAGACAACTTCTTAAATCTTTTCCTGAATGTTCAACTTGTGGTTGTTGGTAGGCTTGATAAGTTGGTGCGGTTTGTTCTACCACTGGCTGTGCTGTTTGTTGAGTTGGTGGAGCAACTTGATAATTAGAAGTAGATTGTTTTTCTACTGATTGATTTAGTGCAGGTGTATTATCTCACTCGTATTAGGAAAAGTTAAATGAGATTGATAAGTCCATAGTTCGGCAAGAGTATTATTTAACGTAACCTTTATTTTTGCTATTTTAGAAATAGGTTTTACTTCTATAACTTCTACTGGTATAGGTGTTTTATTGGTAGTACATAATCTTAAAAATTCTTTTGCATTTTCTGGATTTGTAAGTGTTATAAGTGTTGTTAAGCTATCGCTAGTTTCCTGTTTTCCACCTAACCGTCTCAGTTCTCTATTTATCGCTCTCTCTTCTCTATCTAATTTGACAATATTTCTGTAGGAATCAATTCGCATCGTTGTGTTTTTTATTAACCAAGTTGCGGGGTATTTATCAGGTTCTTTAAATTCTAAATAAAGTTGTGAAAGAGGCGTGTCTGTTTCACACAAGATAGTATCTTCATTTAGTATGACGGCATTATTCCCTATTATTGTGCTTTGGGTGTTTCTACTTTTTGTGGAATCGTTATCAAACTGTTTATAGCCATTTTTATCCCAGCCTAAAAATTGAGGTTCTATTTTCTGCATTTGCACCCCAGTAAAAGATTGATTTGAATAATTAGCTTGGTTTCTGTAAGCGCAACCAACAAAAAGTAAGCTAAAAAGAAAAATTGTAACTGTAAATTTTTTCATCGGTTAATCCATAAAAAGAAGTTAAGCATCACTATAACCCATTACCCCAATTTTATAATGAAGAATGAAATTTTTTATTCAGTGCCTAGCTCACACATCACACCATACACCTCTTATAGAGGTGTGTGAGTGTGTGTGATTAAAAAGCACGTTGCTCACAAAATCACTTTGTGCGTTGTTGTGCGTTGTGCGTTAAGGGTTAGCTAACCAAACAAAACTATTTTCTGATTTAATTAAGCCCTGTTGTTCTAACTTTTCAGAAATACGTTTAAACGCTGTATTGAATGCGTAAGTGATAGCTCGATTGAACCGATGGCATTTTTTCCCAATACCGTTATCGGCGCACTGCATTTTTTGCATTTACCCGTTTTGGTTTCTAAAGGGATTCTGTCATCACTGAGAAAATGACTGGTATTGCAATTTTTACACACGATTTCCATAATTATCCCTTGCTTAATTTTTATGTCACATCCCGATATTTTTTCATATCCACTACGCGCTGTTTAACAATGCGCTCTTTTTCAATCTGCATATTGGACACCGTGCCTTTCCAGCCATAATGCGGATTGAGTTTATAACCCGCTGTTGTGCCGTCTTTGACTTTTAGAATAATGCCTTTGGCGACTAATAGCCGAATGGCTGTACTTTGCGTTCAAGGATTCCCCTACCAATTGTTGGTAACGGGTTGCCAATCGCGGGTCAATGTTTGTGAGTGTTTTTTAGTCATTCTATAATGATACTCTATTTCAGTAGGTCGATTTGTGTAGATACCTATGCATTTAAAGGACTGGCAGTCATAAAAATAACAGATTTAATACACCACCATGAAAAAACCTCAAATTACAACAATGGCGTAATCACCTTTACTATCTGTTCAGTAGAAAATTCCCCTGCTTGTTGATGAACAATCTGACCTTGCTGGTCAACAACGATGGTATAAGGCACTGCGCCGATGTTATTACCCCAACGTTGAGCTAATGACATTCCCGTATCGCTGCCAATTAACATTGGATAATTGATATGTATGGTTTTGAGGTATTCATTAACCTCTGCGGGTTCATCGATGGCAATACCAATAAACTGAACATTTTTATCGGCGTATTTTTCTTGCAGAGAAATAAATTCAGGAATTTCTTTACGACACGGCGAACACCACGTTGCCCAAAAATTAATAATACGAATTTTGCCTTGCCATTCCTTGCTGTCGTGTTGTTTGCCCGCTGCGTCAGGCAAATTAAATTCACTTAACGGTGTGAGCGTCTTGCTTTGTGCAGGTTCGATAAAAAACCGTGTGGTCAGACCTACACCTAATGCCAACACGGCAACGATAATAACTAATTCAGACGATTTCATAGAGTGACTCGTTGTAACGATTGAAGAAAAGTGTCGGTATCCTGATAACCGATGATGCGGTGTTCAGAATGTTCTTGTTGGTCAGTGCTAAAAAATACAATAGCAGGAGGACCTATGAGTTGGAATTTATTCAACAGTGCTTTATCGGATTCAGAGTTTTCAGTGACATCGGCTTGTAATAACACAAAATCCTTAAGTGCCAGTTTTACTTTAGCATCGGTAAAGGTGTACACCTCCATTTCTTTACAGGACACACACCAATCGGCATAAAAATCCAGCATCACTCGCTTACCCTGCTGACTGGCTTGTTTAACTTTGGCATCCAGTTCGGCTACCGTGCGCACACGCTGAAAAACCATGCTTTGATCGGCAACGGGAACAGTAGTCGCGCCAACACCTTGCAGTGGTTTTAAGGGGTTACTATTACCCATACTTACACCTATCAGTAGCAATATGCCATAAGCCAACATCATCAAACCCACGCCTTTCCATAATTTGCGCCAGCCTGAAACGTGTGCGGGTAAAGGGTCGATAGCACTGAGATAAATAGCGGGTAACACTAACAACATTGCCCACAATAACATGGTCAGCGGTGGCGGTAACACTCGCTCCAGCATCCATACAGCGACCGCCAACATAACCACACCAAATACCGCTTTGGTGGTATTCATCCATTCGCCTGCTTTGGGTAATAATTTACCTGCTGATGCACCTAGCAATAATAACGGCACGCCCATGCCTAAACCTAAGGCAAATAAGGCACTGCCACCTAACACGGCATCGCCTGTTTGCCCAATAAAAATCAACGCGCCTGCCAACGGTGCGGCGACACAAGGTCCAACAATGAGCGAAGATAATGCGCCCATAATCGCCGCGCCCCACAATGAACCATCTTGATGTCGAACACTGGAGTTATGCAATTTAGTTTGTATCGCATTGGGTAATTGCAAATTATAAAAGCCAAACATCGATAACGATAGCACCACAAAAACTAGGCTGAACAAGCCAATAATCCACGGTTGTTGGAATAGGGTTTGTAGGTTTTCGCCAAACACTGCTGCCAATATGCCAAACACCGTATAAGTCACGGCGGAGGCAACCACATAACTCAGCGACAGTAAAAAAGCTCTAAAGGTGGTGATGTGATTTCCATGCCCAACAATAATGCCCGATAAAATTGGAATCATAGGAAAAATGCACGGAGTCATTGACAACAACAAGCCAAAGCCAAAAAAACTCAGTAACACAACGCCGAAACTATCATGCTTTAAGGAATCGACAATTTGATCTTGCTCCGATAACACAGGCGCGGGGTTAACCTTAGTTAGCTGCGTATTGACAAGACCCGCTGGTAGTTGCAATTCAACTGTCTGCGTCATCGGCTGATAACACACGCCCCGTTCCGCGCAACCTTGAAAACTAGCTGTTAAGCTAATGGTTTGTGCGTCAGCTTTATTGCGTATTAACGGTAAATCAAACTTCAAATCATCATGAAAAATTTCTACTCGTCCAAAGGCTTCATCTTCTTTAGGCGACCCATTGGGAACGTTAAAATCGCCCAATTGCGTGTCTGGCGCGTTAAGCAATTCCAAATGAATTTTTTCGCGGTATAAATAATAACCTTGGGCAATGTGCCAAGCAACCTGCACAGTATTGGCATCTTTAACGGTAGCAAAAAATTGAAACGCTTGCTCAGGCGGCAATAAATCGTCTTTGTTTTTTGAACCCTTGAGTAGCTTTTCCAGCGGGTCTACTTTGACCACAGGTGCGGCAACAGGCAACGCGACTTCCACACTGGCTTTTTGTGGTGGATAACAGATACCTTGGTCAGAACAGCCTTGATAACCTAAAGACAGCAATACGCTAGTCGCTCCATTGGCCTTAATCGGTAACTGAACTTTCAGTGACTGGCGATAAATTTCCATATCACCAAAATTAACATCATGCTTGATTTCGCCGCTGGGAAAAATAGCCTCGCCTAAAGAAACCGCCTCCGTATTGGATTTAATATGAGTTCGTTCACGATAAAGATAATAACCGTCTTTGATTTGCCAAGTGACTTCCAGTTGTTCAGCACTTAGCGCGGTTGCTGATACGCTAAACACCTGTTCAGGCGGTAAAACCTGAATCTCTGCCCAAATAGATGGACACCATAACAGCAGGGTTAATAAAAATGTGTTGATTAGTGGCATGAATCTATCCAATGCAGGTAGTCGGGTAAGCCGCGTTCAATTGGCACAGCAATAATTTCGGGTATTTGATAAGGATGATGTTTTTTTATCATGGCTTCCAGTAATGGATAAGCATCTTGTCGGGTTTTAATCAGTAATAGCTGTTCTTCAGCGTATTCAAGTTGACCTTGCCAACGATAAACAGAGGTGATATTCGGCACAATATTCACGCAAGCCGCCAACCTAGCTTCAATCAGCAAACCCGCAATTTTTTCTGCCGTGTCTTTATCAAGGCAAGTGCAGAGAATAATTTGATAAGCAGTAGGCATTATTTTATTGGGTACTTAAATTTAAACAGGATATTATGCTAGAAATTAATACCAATTGTCTTTAATATTGTGACGATAATCAGTTCATGCTTGCTCAAGCCCGTTATTCTCGTATGACTGCCAGTCCTTTAAAGGACTGGCAGTCATTAATATCTTTAACCCACTCCCCTAAACTATGAACCACCATGAAGGGCAAGCTACACATGCAAAATCGTCTTTATAGATTACTAACGTGGATAGTTTTATTACTAGGATTGGCGGGTTCTGGTGTGGCTGGTTATTGGATAAAATCTGACATTGATACCCGTGCATACCAACATTTTTTTTCTTACTGCGAAGAAATCCAACTAAAAATAGCGGCTCGTTTAGAAGCCCATGAGCAAGTTTTGTTGGGTGGTGCAGCACTGTTTGAAGCATCACCAGCAGTAGAACGACAAGAATGGCATACTTATGTTGATCGTCTGCGTCTGGATAATCATTTTAACGGGATTCAAGGCTTAGGTTTTGCACTATGGATTCCTGTCGAACAATTGGCTAGACATGAAGCCACTATTCGTGCCGAGGGTTTTCCTGATTATAAAGTACATCCCGAAGGCGAGCGTGAAGCTTATAGCTCGATTATTTTTTTAGAGCCGTTCACTGACCGCAACTTACGCGCTTTTGGTTACGATATGTATTCTGAGCCAGTACGCCGTGCAGCAATGGAGCAAGCGCGTGATAAAAATATCGTTACGCTATCGGAACGAGTGACCCTAGTACAGGAATCTAACACAGATGTTCAAGCAGGGACATTGATGTACGCGCCTGTTTACAAAAAAGGGCAACCCATAGACACCATAGAACAACGCCGTGCCGCGCTGTTCGGTTGGGTGTATAGTCCGTTTCGCATGACTGATTTACTGAATAACATAGTGTTGCAGGACAATCACTTTCAAGCGCATCTACGGATTTATGACGGTCAAAACACTCAAGCAGAACATCTCTTCTACGATAACAACCCAAATCATTCTGACACTAAAACACCCCACCAGCACCAATTATTAGTTGAATTAACCAACAATTTTAACGGTACAATTTGGACATTACAGTTTGAAAAAATAATAGTAACTAACAGCTTAGATTATGAAGGAGTGTGGATTACCCTAAGCACTGGCACTCTAATCAGCTTTTTATTATTTTTATTATCGAATTCCTATCTTAATATGCGTGTCAACGCCGTCAAAATTGCCACTAAACTGACCAGAGAATTAAAAGAAAGCGAAAGCCGTTTTCGTGTACTCGCCGATAACGCTCCCGTACTAATCTGGATAGCAGGAGTAGATAAACAGTGTTATCAGTTAAATAAAGTCTGGTTAAATTTTACGGGTCGCACCTTAGAGCAAGAACAAGGCAATGGCTGGGCTGAAGGCGTACACGCCGACGACTTGCAACACTGTTTGGATACTTACATCAGCTCATTCGATGCCCATTTACCCTTTACAATGGAATATCGCTTGCGCCGTTACGATGGCGAATACCGCTGGTTATTGGACACTGGTGTGCCACGTTTTGCCGATGATGGGTCTTTTTTGGGTTATATCGGTTCGTGTATCGATATTACCGACAACAAGGAAGCGCAGATAATCATAGAAAAAACCTCGTCGTTGCTACAAGCGACCTTAGAATCCTCCAATGAAGCTATTCTGGTTGTTGACTTCAACAATATGTGGGTTGTGCATAATCAAAATTTTATTGAGATGTGGCATATCCCCAATGAAATTATCATCAGCAACGATGATAATGCCGCATTGTCGTTTATCCTTAAGCAAATAGAGGATGCTGAAGGTTTTTTGAATAAAGTATTTGACTTGTACAACAGCCCAGAAGCGAGTTCTTCCGACATTATCAATTTTAAAAATGGGAAAATTATTGAGCGATATTCCATTCCGCAACGAATCAATGGCAAAGTAGTTGGCAGAGTGTGGAGATTTCTCGACATCACTGCGCGAGCGCGAGCCGAACAGGCTTTACAAAGAGAGAGCGAAAAGAATCTCGCACTATTGCACAATGCCAGTGACGGCATTCACATCCTAGACATTGATGGCAATCTTATTGAGTTCAGTGATTCATTCTGTGCAATGCTCGGCTATAGCCGTGAAGAAATGATCGGTATGAATGTTTCTCAATGGGATGTTTACTTTTCTCCCGATGAATGTATTAAAGTTGTTAGGCAACAGCTTGAAAAACCTGTTCACACTTTATTCGAGACCCAGCATCGCTGTAAAGATGGGCGCATTCTCGATGTCGAAGTCAGCGGTTTTCCACTGACGCTAGACGGCAAACCAGTACTATTCAATTCCTCACGCGACATCACCGAGCGCAAGAAAGCGGAAATAGCCATAGCCGAAGCGCATACTTTACTCCGTAGCATTATTGATACCGCGCCGATGCGGGTTTTTTGGAAGGATTGCAATTTACGTTATCTTGGTTGCAATCTAGCGTTTGCCAAGGATGCAGGGATGAACTGCCCAAATGATTTAATCGGCAAAGACGATTATCAGCTGGGATGGCAAGATCAAGCAGAACTTTATCGTGCCGATGATAGAGCGGTTTTGGAATCTGGCATCGCTAAACTGTCCTATGATGAACCGCAGACCACACCCAGTGGGCAAACAATGTGGCTTCGTACCTCCAAAGTGATACTGAGAAATCAGGCAAACGAACCGATTGGCTTGCTGGGGATTTATGAAGACATCACCGACTACAAGCGGGTGGAAAAGGAGCTATTAGACAGTCAGGAATTATTACAGACTGCGCAACGAATCGCGATGCTGGCGCATTATATTATTGATTTGCGTGATCCTACGGCGATAACGTGGATAAATGACACACTGTTTAATGAAATTTTTGGCTTAGGGGAAAATTACAAACGTAATTTTGCAAATTTATCACAGATTATTCATCCAGACGACCTGTCGTTAGTCGAAGATAATATTTACCAAGCCTTGTCTTGTTCTCCACAAAACCCAAACGACTTTATGGAGCATCGAATTATTCGTCCCAATGATGGGGAAGAACGCTGGATAGCAAAGTGGGGTTGCGTTTTTTTCGATGAACAGAATAATCCTATTCGCCAAGTGGGTATGATTCAGGATATAACCAAACGTAAACACTTGGAAGAGGTAATAAAAGCCAATGAAGCCTTTACTATCGATATTATTAACTCACTGACGGCGCACATTGCCGTATTAGATGAGCAAGGTGTCATTGTCATGGTGAATCAAGCATGGCGGCAATTTGCTCAACAAAATGATTTGCCAAATGCCTATTGTAATTCACTGGGTTCTAACTATTTAGAGATATGTGCCAAATCCATTGACCATGATAGTCCTGAAACCGCAGGAATTCTACACGGTATCATGACAGTATTAGCGGGTACAGCGGAATTCTATCATATCGAATATACTTGTGATTCACTCGAGGAAAAACGTTGGTTTTATATGAAGGTGCTACCACTGCAAGGCGTAAAACGGGGTGTTGTGATTAGTCATGAAAATATCACCGAACGCAAGCAGGCAGAACTCGCTCTAAAAATCAGCGAACAAAAATTCCGTTCGATTATTGAAATTTCTCCTGTTCCAATGCTGTTATATGATAGCCAACAAAACATTATCTTTTTAAACACCACCTTTATTAACACCTTTGATTATGAGCTAAGCGACATTCCTACCGTTACCGATTGGTGGATTAAGACGTGTCCAAACGCCCATTATCGGCAATTGATGATTGACGCTTGGCAAGCTGAACTTGAAAAAACTGAACAGGAAAACCAATCGTTTATCCCGCTAGAAGTCATAGTAGAGTGTAAGGATGGCACTCAAAAAACGATATTATTCAATGAGAAATCTATAATAGATTACGGGTATTTAGTGGTGCTATATGATATTACTCGGCTTAAACAAATAGAACAATATCTGCTTAGAAACCAACAACAATTACAAAATATTATTACTGGTACCAATGCAGGTACATGGGAATGGAACGTACAAACGGGCGAAGTTGTTTTTAATGAGCGGTGGGCGAATATCATCGGTTATAAGCTGGCGGAATTACAGCCTGTTTCTATTCAAACGTGGCGAAATCTGTGTCATCCCGATGATTTAAAATGCGCTGAGGAATTGCTAAACAAGCATTTTGCGGGCGAACTCGATTGCTATCAATCTGAATTTCAAATGAAACACAAACAAGGACACTGGGTTTGGGTGGTATCTAGGGGACGAGTAGTCTCCTCAACCGAGGATGGCAAACCCTTGTTAATGGCGGGAACACATATTGATATTAGCAATGCCAAAAAAGTCGAAGCCGAGTTACGCATTGCAGCCACCGTGTTTGAATCGCAAGAAGGAATGCTAATTACCGATGCTTATGAAATTATTCTTAATGTGAATAAAGCGTTTACTCAAGTTACGGGCTACGATGCTGATGAAGCGATTGGTCAAACCCCACGTCTATTGCATTCAGGACGGCATGATAAGGAATTTTATACCGCGATGTGGCAAAGTATTAATGATACTGGCGAGTGGCATGGTGAGATATGGAATCGACGTAAAAATGGTGACATCTATCCCGAACAACTGACTATTACCGCCGTAAAAGCCAATGGTCAGAACCTTGTTACCCATTATGTGGCAACTCTTGTCGATATTACTGAGCGTAAAGCCATGGAAGACTATATTCACCGTCTGGCATTTTATGATCCGTTAACCCAATTACCCAATCGCCGCCTACTGCAAGAACGTATCAAACATGGTATCGAGCTTAATCATCGTACTGGTAATCAAATGGCGGTATTGATGATGGATTTGGATAAATTTAAAGCAGTCAACGATACCCAAGGTCATGCCGCTGGCGATGAATTATTACAACAAGTTGCAGAACGTGTTAAAGCCAGTTTGCGTGAAGTCGATATGGTGGCACGTTTAGGTGGTGATGAATTTGTTATTCTATTGGAGAATGTCAGTCACTATGAACACGTTGCCCACGTCGCCCAGTCTATTATTGATACGCTAACTCAACCATTTACCCTAAACCAACATCATGAGGTTTCTATTGGCGCAAGCATCGGTATCAGCATTTGTCCGCAGCACGGAAACACCATAGAAATCTTAATGGATAATGCTGATACCGCACTGTATCACGCGAAAGATTCAGGACGTGGTTGCTTTACCTATTTTTCTGAAGCCCTCAACAAAAAAGCTCACGAACGCATCGCCTTAGAATCGCGATTACACAGTGCTATCGAGCAACAGGAATTGAGACTTTATTTTCAGCCCCAAATTGAAATTAACAGCGGTCTGATAGTCGGTGCAGAAACTTTGGTGTACTGGAATGATTCTGGCAAAGGTGATCGCGTGATACTTAAGGATTTTATTACTCTTGCTGAAGAAACAGGTGTGGCTGTCGCCATTGGCGAATGGGCGTTACGCGAAACGTGTAAACTAGGTCGTCAATGGTTGGATGAAGGCTTACCCATGGTGACTTTAGCCGTTAATATCTCTTCCTATCTGTTTCGTTGTGGTGACATAAAAAATCTTGTGAGCCAAATACTTGATGAAACAGGACTTCCTCCCGACTACTTAGGCTTGGAAATTACCGAAACAGGTTTAATGGTTAATCAACAACACGCACTCTCGATACTCAATAGCCTGAATACACGAAGCATACAGCTTGCCATTGATGATTTTGGTACTGGCTATTCATCGTTGTCGCGGCTTAAATCGTTTCCCATCGATATTTTAAAAATCGACAAAACTTTTATCAACAACATTCCTTTTTCCCAAGATGACATGATGATTACCACCACTATTATCGATATAGCTCATCATCTGGACTTTAAAGTATTAGCAGAAGGCGTAGAAACCGCCAAACAACTAACATTTTTACGCCAACAAGGCTGTGATTACTACCAAGGCGATTTATACAGCAAAGCCTTATCGGCACATGACTTTGGGCTGTTATTAAGGAAAAGCTAGACGGAAACCTGTTATAGCGATATTAATGACTGCCAGTCCTTTAAAGGACTGGCAGTCATGCTACACAATTAAACTTATCTGAATGATAGTGTCTCCGTAAATCGATAGGGCTGTTAAAATACGCCATCATTTATTTAATAGGCTATCAGTATCATGACGACACAACCCAGCAAAAACCTTGAAACCTTCGTTAATCCCCGCCCTGAGCGTGATTACACCATTCATATTTCCACCCCAGAATTCACCTGCCTTTGCCCAAAAACAGGGCAACCTGATTTTGCCACTATCGAAATTGATTATGTACCTGCCGAATTATGCGTGGAATTAAAATCGCTTAAGTTATATATGTGGTCGTTTCGTGATAGAGGTGCGTTTCATGAAGCGGTGACTAATGAAATATTGGATGACATTGTCAACGTCATTCAACCCTATTTTATGCGAGTTCGGGCGGTGTTTAATGTGCGTGGTGGGGTTTATACCACAGTGGTAGTCGAGCATAGAAACCTTGAGTGGCACGCACCTGAATTGGTCAACTTACCGTAGAGATTACTTATGAATGCTAAATTACAATCTCTGCTGCCGCAACATACGTTATCAAAATGGATGAGCAAACTGACACACTCTGAAACTGTGTGGCTAAAAAATCTGTTTATTCGCCAAATTATTCAGCGTTACGGTGTCAATATGGACGAGGCATTGATACAAGATATTAACGCCTTTAAAAGTTTTAATGACTTTTTTACCCGCGAATTAAAACCAGAGCTAAGACCCATAAGCACAGTAAAAAACGCGATTGTTAGTCCAGCAGATGGTGTAGTCAGTCAGGCGGGCAATATTACTGCGGGTGATATTTTTCAAGCCAAAGGTAAAAGCTTTACTGTGACGGAATTATTAGGCGGTAGCGCAGAACGCGCCGCGCCCTTTAATGATGGCATCTTTAGCACTATTTATTTATCACCTAAAGATTATCACCGTTTACATATCCCATTAACAGGCACGTTAAAGGAGATGGTACACGTCTCTGGTCGATTATTCAGTGTCAATACTGCCACCACCGAAGCTGTGCCACGATTATTCGCCAGAAATGAACGCGTCTGCTGTCTATTTGATACCGAAGCAGGGCCTATGGCGTTGATTTTGGTAGGTGCAATTTTTGTCTCCAGTATCGAAACTGTTTGGCATGGCGTGGTGACACCACCGACAATCACTAGCGTACAAAACTGGCTGTATGAAAACGGCGCAATTACCCTAGAAAAAGGCGAAGAAATGGGGCGTTTTAATATGGGCTCAACCATTATCGTGCTGTTTGCTAAAGATAACGCCCAGTGGAATGCCGACTTTACTGCCAATAAAGCCGTCAAACTAGGTGAGATGATTGGTAACAGCCTCCAAAAACCCGAACTAGAATCAGTTAAAAGCAATGCTTTCTCAAGTTTATTCAAGCGGCTTGGTTTTTAGTCACTGATTTTACTGCTATAGCTAACCGTCAATAAAATGATGCCGTTCGTGGTGAGTCCTTCGACTTCGCTCAGGAGAGCCTTGTCGAACCACATTCACATTTCGACAGGCTCAATGCGAACGGCTTTGTAATCATTTTATTAACGGTTAGTTATAGCAAAAGCACTTTCATCACAGCCCCAGATTCCGCAAGTTCCATACTGGCTATCTCTATTGATCGAACGTACCCTCAGGTAGCAAAAGCATAGCGATGATTATGAAAGGAATAGCTATCAAGCTTTTTAAGAAAGGGTCTTTGGCAATCTGCCAATGTACTACGATAAAAATCAGTTGAACGAAGGGGATAAATAAATAACCCAGTCCCCACCAAATTGAAACTTGAAATGCTTTGATCATAAGAATGATCCCGTAGACCAAGCTAATGACTGCTGCAATTGCCAAACATATAAAAAAAATAATTTCCATGATTAACTCCGTGCGTTGTTATTGTTAAATAATTGATGGTTAAAAACCATCGTTGATGGCTTGATTTTGAACAAAGTATCTACGGCTCATTGATAGCAAGCTACCGCCTGTTATAGATTTTCTGAACTAGCTCATAAAACCACGGTGGGCGAAATAATACTACCCACATCAATACTAATCCTGTGATAGGAATAGGTCCAATCTCTAGCAAGGTAATCAAAATAAGAACCAGCAAACAGATCAGGCGCATATCTAGCCCCCCGCTAAACGTTGTTCAGTTTCCAACACCAATTGCGTGGTTTTCAGCACGGTGTCAGGCGTTAAACTCATAGAATCGATACCGATTTCCACCAAAAATTCCGCCATTTCAGGATAGTCAGACGGTGCTTGACCGCATAAGCCACAATGTCTGCCATTACGTTTCGCGCCTGTGACTGCCATGCGTATCATGTCTTTAACCCCATCATCACGCTCATCAAAATCTTCTGCCAGTATCGCTGAATCTCTGTCTACGCCTAAGGTAAGCTGGGTTAAATCGTTCGAGCCGATAGAAAAACCATCAAAGTGTTCGGAAAACGCATCGATGGAAATCACATTATTGGGAATTTCACACATCACATAAATTTGTAAGCCGTTTTCACCACGCTTTAAACCCAGTTCCGCCATGTAGTCCAACACTTTTTTGGCTTCTTGGACACGGCGACAAAAGGGAATCATCAAAATAACATTGGTTAAACCCATGTCATCACGCACTCGTTTCATAGCGGCACATTCCAGCGCGAAACCTTCGCGGTAAGCAGGATGGGTATAACGTGACGCGCCACGAAAACCAATCATCGGATTTTCTTCATTAAATTCAAAATCACGACCGCCTAATAGCGTGGCGTATTCGTTGGTTTTAAAATCCGACATACGCACCACCACAGGTTTAGGGTAAAACGCCGCGCCGATTGTGCCTACGCCTTCTGCCAGTTTGGAAATAAAAAATTCTTCAGCACTGGCATAACTGCGGGTCAAGACTTGTAATTGCTCACGTTCACCCGCGTCTTTAACACGTTCAGGATGTATCAATGCCATTGGATGCGCTTTGATATATTCGGTAATAATAAATTCCATACGCGCCAAACCCACGCCATCATTGGGTAAAAAGCTGGTTTTAAAGGCGATTTCTGGATTGCCAATATTAAGCATGATATGAGTTTTGGGGCGTTTTAATGCGGATAAATCAGTGCGACTCACGGTAAAATCCAGCAAGCCCGCATAGACTTTGCCCACATCTCCTTCTGCACAAGACACGGTAACAGGGGTATTATTCGGAATAATGGTGGTCGCATTATCGCAACCGACTACCGCAGGAACACCTAACTCACGGGAGATAATGGCAGCGTGGCAAGTGCGCCCTCCCCTATTGGTGACAATCGCCGAGGCAATTTTCATAATAGGTTCCCAATCAGGCGTGGTCATATCAGCAATCAATACTTCACCCGCTTTAAATTCCCCTAACTGCTCCGCTTTAAGAATTACCCGCGCCGTCCCTACCGCTATTTTACTGCCCACCGAATGCCCAGTGACTAAGGCTTTAGCACCTTGTTTCAGTGTGTACTGCTCTAGCACCATACCGCTTAATTGTGAAACCACAGTTTCAGGTCTCGCCTGCACAATGTACAACACACCATCTAAGCCATCTTTTGCCCATTCCATATCCATCGGCTTGGCTTGCCCTGCTTTTTTGCTGTAATGTTTTTCGATTTTAATCGCATAATCGGCAAGCGTCAGCACATCAGCATCGGTCAAACAAAAGCGATTACGCTCTTCGCTGGAGGTGACAATATTTTGGGTGGATTCGCGGGTACTACCATCGCTGTACACCATTTTGATTTTCTTCGCGCCCAAAGTACGCCGTAATACTGCACGGTGTCCTTGGTTAAAAGTCGGTTTGTGAACATAAAATTCATCGGGATCAACCGCGCCTTGCACTACGTTTTCACCTAATCCGTAAGCCCCCGTAATAAACACTACATCGGAAAAACCCGATTCGGTATCTAACGAAAACATCACCCCGCTGGATTCTAAATCCGAGCGTACCATTTTCATAATGCCAATAGATAACGCTAATTTGAAATGATCGAAACCTTGATCGACACGGTAGTGAATGGCGCGGTCTGTAAATAAACTGGCAAAGCAACGCTTACAAGATTCTAATAACGCCACTTCACCGCGTATATTCAAATAAGTATCCTGTTGCCCTGCAAAACTGGCAGTCGGTAAATCTTCGGCTGTGGCAGAGCTACGCACGGCAACACTTAACTCATCACCGTATTGTTCTTGCAATTGGGCGTAGGCGGCAATAATTTGTTGTTCGAGGTCTTTAGGTAGGGGGGCGGAATAAATAATATCGCGGGCTTTACGGGCGCGTTTGGCTAAATCGCTGACATCTTCGGCATTTAAGTCATCCAATGCCTGATGTAATGCTTCCCAGCCATTTGATTCCTCTAGCACATATCGGTAAGCCTCCGCCGTCACCGCAAAACCATTGGGAATTTGAATACCTTGCGGCGTAAGCTCTTGGTACATTTCACCCAAAGACGCATTTTTGCCGCCAACTAACGGCACATCTTCGATGCTTAATTCATTAAACCAACGAATATAATTTGTTTGTTCAGACATAATGTTCTCCTTGGGTGAGCTGTTGGTAGCTTAGAGTTAACTACTTAACAAAAATCGAATCATATACATAACCAAGACACTACGCAAAGTTGTTTATCAAATTGCCAAAGCACGGATCAAATCTAATTGTGAGTCACACACCTCAGTCCGTTTTCCTAAGCAGTTTGTTAATGGAACAAGTTCAACCTCACCTTTGTTAAACGCGGTAACGTGGGCGTTGTGTCCTTGTTGAAGTGCATGAACAGCGGCATAACCCATTTTTGAGGCAATCGTGCGATCTAAGGCGGTAGGGCTGCCACCGCGTTGAATATGTCCCAAAATACAGACGCGTAGTTCAAGTTGGTATTGCTTCATTAGCGTATCTCTGATTTGGTAACACACACCCTCTTTTTCACCTTCTGCAACAATGATAATAGAAGAGGTTTTGCCACGCGCCACGCCTTTGTGGATGGTATCAGCAATGTCCTGATAGTTAATACCTTGATTGGGTAAAACCACTTGTTCCGCGCCTGTGCATAACGCTACTTGCAAAGCGATGCTGGAGGAGGTGCGCCCCATGACTTCAATCAAAAAAGTGTGTTGGTGGGCAGATGCGGTGTCTCTGATATTGTCCACGGCATTAATCGCAGTCTGTACAGCAGTATTAAAACCGATAGTATATTCAGTACCCGCAATATCATTATCTATCGTGCCAGGAATACCGATAACAGGAATATTATGTTCTTTGTGCAAATTCATCGCGCCCGTAAAAGAACCATTACCACCGATGACGATTAAGCCATCAATGTGTTTTCTGGCTAATAAATGGGCGGCTTCTTGGCGTACTTGGGGCGTGTGAAATTCGGGGCAGCGTGAGGTATCGAGAATTGTGCCGCCGCGTTGAATGATATTACTCACCGATGATAGGCTGAGTTTGTGCATATCACCTTCTAATAAACCCGTGTAACCGCGATAAATACCGTAAATATTTATCCCTAGACCAATTGCAGTTCTCACTACTGAACGAATGGCGGGATTCATGCCTGGGCTATCGCCGCCACTACATAGAACGGCTAGGGATTTAATGCTTTTTGTCTTGGTTTCCATGATGATACCTGTTGGGTTTGATTTATTTGGAATACAAACCTAGGTTTGTACTCCTGAGTTATCCTGCAAATACTACATCAAACCGTTGCATAAATTCGCCTATCTGTTGTCGTTGTAAGGCTTGTACGGGTAAACACAAAGCGTTTAAAGTTAAACCACGTTCTTGCAATGATTCGGTTTCAATGTATAAATCAGTCACGTCATAAAGAGCTAACGAATGAAACATAGCGGCAGTATCTTTCATACCCAGCACCTCAGGCTGTTGCTGGTTTTTTAATTGAAACACTGCATCATCCAGCCACAAAATACTAACCGATTGATCGAATGCCGCCGTGGTTAAAATAATATCCAGCATTTCCTGAACATAAATGCCGTTGTGGGCAGGTTTTCGTAACACAAATAAATAACTTTTCATCAGCTTAAGCAAAGACAATAAAACGATCAGCAAGTAAGGTGGCTTCAACCAACTGCCCCAATCCTGAAATCCGAAAACCTGCGGCAACATCATTATCATGTTTACCTTGCTGTTGTGCTTCATCAGAATGCAATAAACCACGGCGTTGCGCGGCTGAAATACACACCACTAAGTCAATTTGATAATCGCGGGCGAGTTCACTCCAACGTATAACTTGTGAGATTTCATCATCGGGTGGCGTGGCATATTGAAAGGCATGATAAACGCCCTCATGATAGAAAAACACCCGCACGATTTCGTGCTGTTCGTCCAATGCCGCACGAATAAACTGATAAGCAGTTAGCCCTGCATTGGAATGGTAGGGGCTAGTATTAACTTGAATGGCAAATTTCATTGATAATCTTAAGTTTGCTAACACAAAAGCTAACAGGTTTTAAAAACCTGTTAGCTCTAACTATTGTTATAATCGATACTTGTTATTCTAACATTCATTCTGACCTGATTTTAGTTGAGCCGTTATGTTTAAACCTTCTGCTATTGCACTCGCTTTAAGCCTCGCCCTGTTTCCTGCATTGCCGCAGGCGGTTGAAGTGAATAAACTTGAATTACCAGAAATGGGCGATTCCTCTGGTTCTTTACTCACTATTGCCGAAGAAAAAGAATTAGGCATAGAGTTTTTTAGATATTTACACAGTGAATTAACGATTGGTCAGGATGCTGAAATTCAAGAATATATTCAAACCATTGGTAACAAACTCGCCACTAATAGTGACACGCCTGGTTATCCGTTCCATTTTTTTGTGGTGATGGAAAATGACATCAATGCCTTCGCAGGCCCTGGCGGATATATTGGTGTGAATTCTGGGTTAATTTTAATGACCGAAGCAGAAAGTGAATTAGCCTCTGTTATGGCACACGAAATTGCCCACGTTACCCAACGGCATTTATACCGTGGTGTTGAAGCGCAACAACGGCTATCAATTCCAACAATGGCTGCAACGCTTGCTGCTATTGCCTTAAGTACAAAATCACCACAAATGGGGCAAGCGGCGTTAATGGCGATTCAGGCGGGCAATGTACAATTTCAAATCGATTTTACTCGCGCCCACGAAGAAGAAGCAGATCGTGTTGGCATGGAAACACTGGAAAAATCGCTATACGATCCCCGCAGTATGCCCACATTTTTTGAACGCTTACAGCAATCTAGCCGCTATTCTGGTCAAAATACTCCCGAATTTTTACGCACTCACCCTGTCACCGCTTCGCGTATTTCTGATACACGCGGTCGCGCAGAGAATTACCCCTATAAACAATACCCAGATTCCTTAGCCTACCAACTCACCAAAGCAAAAATTAAGGTCTTGACTGACACTAACTCCGCTGATGTACTGAAATATTTTCAATTGAAATTGAAACAAGGAACTAGCGAACAACGTACCGTTGCTCAATATGGTTTGGGCTTAGTCGCACTTAATACCCTAAAATACCAAGACGCAGAAAGTATTTTTCAAACTTTAGTACAAGCCTATCCCAATCAAGAACAATATGGCACAGCGTTAGCGCGTACCGCATTGGAATCGAGAAATTTCCCGCTCGCCCTAGATCGGTACAAAAAATTGATGGGCAAATATCCTAATAACGACGCGATTAAACTGGAATATACCAGTCTGTTATTAAAAACAGACAACCCAGAACAAGCGCGAAAAATGTTATTCACCTTGAATACTAATACCCAACAACTACCTGTTTATACTCAGCTTTTAGCGCAAGTTTATGGTAACTTACATCAAGTTTCCGAATCACATCGTTATTTGGCTGAATACTACTACCAGATAGGCAGAACTCAAGAAGCAATTTTACAAGTACGATTAGCTAAAAATTCCAAAGATGTAACGCCTCAGTTAGATGCCATACTCAACGAGCGATTTAGATTTTTCATGAGTAGAGCAAGAGATGCTGATAAGCAATAAAGCCCTGTTTTAACACCTATTAAGAACCTATTATGTTTACCATTACCAAAGAAGTTTATTTTTGTTACGGACATCGTTTGATGAATCATGCGGGTAAATGCCGCCATTTACATGGGCATAGTGTCAAAGCCGCTATTTCCATACAACAAGCACAGCTTAACGAGCAAGGCATGGTGTGTGATTTTGCCGATATTAGAGAATGCGTAGAAGCCTATATTGACGAACAACTGGATCACAATTTTTTACTGCACAAAGATGATCCAATTATTCCCATGCTGATTGCCAATAATGAGCGATTTTTAGCACTGGATGAACATCCAACCGCCGAAGTATTAAGCAAAATGCTGTATCAACATATCAAGCAAGCAGGTTTTAATGTAGTCGAAGTGGCATTATGGGAAACAGCAAGTGCGTATGCGCGTTATCGAGAAGACAGCGTTTGAATGTGTTGATTCAAGGTTTTTCTTTAATAGTTAACACGCTGTTTACTGTCCCCGTGTAGAACACCATAATTTTTACAGGGACTGACCCAGTATTGCGACCATTATGTGCGGTATCAACAACTTCAACTAAGGGATCGCCTGCTTTTAGGTGATTAACTGAACCATCTTTTAACGCAACATCCAATGTGCCTTCGACAATCATTGCAAAGGAAGGCACAGGATGTCGATGCCAACCTGTTTCACCATTGACAGGAATTTCTATCATCAGCGCGGTTACTTGGGCTTTTTCACCAGTGGGATAAGTAATGGCTTTGCCGTCCCAAGTAGTTGTGGTTTTGAGTAATTGGGTGCTGGTAATTGGCGCGATTTTATCGCTGTGTGTCGTTGCACACGCACTTAATGCAAAACATAAAACGCTGGTAAGTAGTTGTTTATTCATCATAGTAGCTTTTTTAAATAATAAAGATTAACGGCGACAGCGATTAAAAATATCCAGTTCTGCATCATATTCGCCTGTTTGTATGTCCAGCATTCCAAGCACCGAATGGAATAAATTGTCATGCGAATAGGCTTCGTTGCTGTGTTGTTTCAAGCAAGCAGTATCTATATTAAAACTACTGGCAAATTCAGGCGATAGCCACATTATAAACGGGATATGGATTTGTTCATCGGGGGCAATTTTATAGGGAAGACCGTGTAAATAAATGCCATTTTCGCCCAAAGATTCACCATGATCTGACATATACAACAGCACAGTATTGTACTGGCTGGAATTTTTTTGCAGAAAATGAATCACTTGGCTTAGAAAGTAATCGGTGTACAGAATGCTGTTGTCGTAGGCATTAATAATTTGCTCACGCGGACAATCTTGTACTTGATTGGTCGCACATTCAGGCACGAATTTTTTAAAGTTTTCTGGGTAACGTTGATAATACGCAGGACCATGACTGCCTTTTTGGTGTAATACGATAACGCCATCATTATTGAATCGGGCAATTTTCTCTTGCAAACCCTGCAATAAAATCTCATCAAAACATTCTTGGTCATTGCAAAACGCAGGCAGGGTTAATTTTTCCATACTTTCGTTTGCTACACGGTCACACACACCTTTACACCCTGAATTATTATCGCGCCACAATACATTGATACCTGCGTGAGTTAACACATCCAATAAATTTTGATAGTGCTTGGCTTTACTATCGCTGTAATCGCTACGCCCAAAATCAGAAAACATACAGGGTACGGATTCAGCCGTTGCTGTGCCGCATGAATGGGTGTCTGGAAAATTAATAATGTTTTCTTGGCTTAACTGTGGATTGGTATTTTTCGCATAACCGTTGAGCGAAAAATTTTGGGCGCGGGCAGTTTCGCCTACTACTATCACGACGATGGATTTTTTACCGCGTGATTTCCAAGAGCTAAGTTGTTGTGCATCTTTGCCAATTTCGGTAACAACGGTCGTTTCAGGATTTAAGGAGCGATTGATATATTTACTCAGTGCGTAAATTGGATAATTGGGATTCACAAAGTAACGTAATGAGCGATTGTTTCTATCAATGAGGGAAAAATCTTTGTAATAAGTAAAAATAATCCCCCCCAGTGCTGAACTGATTAGCAGCATAACGATTAAGCGTGTACCGAGTTCCTTAAAAAAAGACTGATACTGAATATCTATGCGGGATAAGCACAAGGCAGGCAATAAGCCGACGAGCATAATATGCCAAACTAAATTTGAACTCAGTAGTTCCAAGGCTTCTTTGCTGTCAGTTTCAACAATGTTTTGTATCATCGACACATCGACAATGACACCGTAATTATCCATAAAAAAGCTGATTACCGATGCAACTATTAATATCACTATAACAATCGGTTTAAAGACATATTTGCTGGCAAAAAATGACAATAGCAAACTAAACAGCGCAAATAGGGCGATAAAAACTACGATTTTAAAGTCACTACTGGCTAATCCAGACTTATCGACGATTTTAAAAACCGCTGTTAAAAATGCCTGATTATCAACGGAGGCAAGAAATAATGCGATTAAGAAAATGACAAAAGTAAGACTAAGTTTAGGCGATAGCCATTTTGCAAGAGCGGACATGATGAGGAATTTAGAAAAGGCGAGCAGAAACTAAAGAACCGACGTTAATGCAGTAACGTCGGCATGAACGAGTTAATTATTTTTCTTTTTGAATAATATTGCCTTTACGATCCAAAGAAATACGCCACAGTTCACCCGAAGCATTAATCACTAGATCAAATTCTTCGCCCGCGCCATTAGGATTAACCACTAAAATAGCTTCTTTAATATCGTAATTAGTAAAAGCAGCCTTTAAGTTTTCATAACTTGCAGGTGGCATCTCAATTGAGTTTTTAGAGGTGTCAATTTCATCACCGTTGACATAAAAATGCCCGTTAACTCGATAATAAACAATGGCACGCTCGTCTACTTCTTTGGCTTCTTTAAAAGCAATCAAGTACAACTCTTGACCAAAATGTGTTTTTTGTTCAGCACTCACGCTGATAGCATTCGGGTGTTTTTTGTTAAACTCAGACAGTATTTTTTCAGGAATTGATTCTTTGGGTAGCACAGCACCCGCGAATGCTGAAACTGAAAACAGTGTTAACACAACACAACTGAACGTTGAAAAATAATTACGCATGAACTAAGTTACCTGTAAATAGAGTTAAGAAAAGCGGGCGGTAATAATACACACCCTAAATAACCGCGAAGTGCGGCTTGTTTTAGTTTACTTTTTAATGAATTATCATTGAAAAACAAAAATACCCATAAGGCAGTATAACCAGCCAGTGGTTATTGGCAAGTCACCACTTACATATCCATGAACATCATCGGAATTCCGTAAGTTAAAATAAAATAGCTAAACGCTAATATAACGCTATGACTCATTTTAGTTTCAAGTGTTTGGCGCAGAATATAACTGACAATCGCTAAATACCAACTGACTAACATCGTGGCTAAGGATATATCCACATATTCTCGGTAATGAAAGTGGTTTATGGTCATCAAAAAATTCAAGGATTCCGCGACAATTGCCAAGGTCATAATGAAGTTTTCACAGATAAAAATAGCAATGAACAACTGTCTAAAATACTGCCATTTTTTAGTGATGAGCAAAAAACTTATGATGGTAGAAAATGCCATAAAGGTTCGGAATAAAACTTCTATTATGCCCTCAACATCAGCAATTAAAAATTCAACAATCATCCCTGAAACCAGATAAAACGCCACTGTTTTCCACATAAACGAGGTGGCTGGATGTAAATTAGCAGGATTATTGCGAAACCAACAAAGTGCTAGATAATTTATTAGTAAGGACATAACATAACAATAAACGGTAAATCAGAAAATATAAATAGGTTATTGGTGAGCATTAACTTTTTTAGGTAGTCATAAATAGTGAGTGATTAAGAGAATCTCAATTGGTTACGAATATTGTCATTA
>CAIUVX010000187.1 GCA_903902705.1 uncultured Methylococcales bacterium | reverse complement strand
TAAGATTTAAAAACACTATATATAGTGTTTTATGACTTTGGCATAAAAAAACCATCGCAAAGAAGTGATTTAATGTCATAACCAACAAGAATAATAGCTAAAAAAATGATATTAAAACTTGAAAGTCTGTATTTTTGCATTAGTTTCTCAATAAACAGCACCAATCTTCCGAACTGCCCTAAAAAATGAGCGAACCGTGAGTGTATATAAAAGGGGGTATCCATTTTTTTGAAATCACATAACAGGGATATATCCTTGCACACCTTTGAATGCCCCCTGAAATAATCTTGCTGGAAAGGTTAGGGAAAAGTAGATCCCTTGAGTCCCTTTTTGCTAAAGATACCTTAGGTAATTGGGCTGTGTTGGCAAGGAGTAATCAGCCATGGAGGGCACTATCGAAATCGACATTGAAACAGAAAATTGCTGTTTTATATGGACGAACAAAGTCGCTTTAGCCGTGATTTTTACAGCTAAAGCCTCTCCTGTTTATCCCGCCAGTTTTTTAACGTGAGGATTGAAATCTATTTTTAGCAATCGAGCTTAACAAGCAACACACTGAGCATTTTTCTTCTTAAAACCGAACAAGGCTAATAAACACGGAGCAAACAAGAATATTGCAGCGGGTAATGGTACGGCTGCTGGGGGGGGGGCTACAACAGGGTCTGGAGCTATAACAGCAGGATTAATACTCACAAAAGCCCCTTGCAAAGTCCCACCTAATGAATCACCGAGAAAGTTTGATAATAACGGGTTTAGGATATTAATTTGGCTATTGACAGCCGTATCGATTGCTTTGAATGTAAACGTTGCCAATAGTGTAGGGGTAATAATAGTTAAGCCTGTTGCTGCTGATGACGAAAATGATAGGGCTTCAGCAAAGTGGGCACTGCCTGCCGCGAAGGTGTTTACAAAGGTATCGGTATCCGCTCCGAAGATATTGCCACTGGTCAGTGAAACGGCGGATAGCTTAGTGCTGTCATAAGCTAGATTAAAATCGAAGCCTGCAAAATCTGCCACATTATTGATATAGATTTTGGCAGCGAACACTGAATCTTTCGTTGTTGTATAGTTTGAGTCGCCGTTTGGCATTTGGGTCGTCAACGTAGCGGCCTGGGCACTGTAAAAATAGCTACTGGCAACCAGTGCGATCAATTTAAAAATAAGGTGTTTATTCATGATAGATTCCGTAGTAATAAGATAGGGGCATAATAGGATTGATGTTATGGTGTGACCAAAGCACAACGTGGCTTAGTACATAATGAAGCCGCTTTTCTGTAGTCCAGCAGATTGATTTTTAAATCACCGTTTAGATTAGCAGGATCGGTCCGTAATGCGTTTTGCCCATATTTTGCTTTTATGACAGCCAAATCCGCCGAATCAATATCAAAGTCACCATCGACATCGCCAGGACCGGTCACCTTAAAAGTATAACCACCTGTGCCGAAGTTGCTGACCATACTGAGATCCGCGTCGGTAGAATCAACTGCAAAATTGAATATGCCCACTTTGGTTGGCACACCAGACAATACACCGGTTGCAGAATCAATCGACAAGCCATTGGGTAACTTACCTGTTACCGTTGTTTCATAAGGCGTATTGCCGCCAAACACTACGGCTCTTTGTGGAAACGCTTGACGGACATTGCCGCTTTGAATGTCGTTGATCAATGACAACGGGGCTATGGCGTTAAACTCACCCATTTGTGCGCCACGGTAGGCACCAACTATCTGATATTGGGAACAATCAACGTATATTTTTGTTGTTTCGCCTAGATTATTTGGATCATTTTGTGTAACACCGACAGTACCGATACCATTGCCTACCGGAATATGGTCTGGATTTTTTGGATCAGTCTGCACGGCATCACACATCGCCTCGCCATTTTCAACGTCTATGGTTTCAGCAGGCCCTACATACTCATAAAACTCATAACGGCGGGTCACGATTTTCCTGCCGTCATCCATATCATCGGCCTTGCCAGCCAACTCATCTTTCTTGCCATTATTTTTGTTATTTTTTTGTAACAGATACCATTCTGATTCTACTTCATCCGGTTCACCATTAGTCCAGTCTGGATGGTGATCACCGTCTTTGTCCTCACCAACCAGCTCTTCCAAAGCCAATACCCTGTCATTATGCGTTTTTGTCTTAATGACCTTAACCCAGCTTGGCTCACCAAACTGTTTAGCCGGTGGAATAGGGACGACTGGCGCAGGAATCACTGCTACGACTTGGGCAGGAAAGTTCACGACCGCTGGTTTTTGCACGATAGGTGGCAAATTCGGCTTCGGGTTGGGTATGATCACAGGTGGTTGCGCAAAAACCGGTGGCTGATAAGCATAAACTGGCGCACCGACATTGACCGCAGGCCCTAAAACAACATTGCCCGTCGTTGCATCTTTGACCAACCAGTTGTATTTGTAAGCGGTGGCACCCGCCGAATACACACCCACCCCAAAATGTTCGCAGCCTTCGTTGACGTAAGGATTGGTACATAAATGTCCGCCAGTGGGTGCAATAGCCACCGTAGGTACATTAGTGAAGCCGGTGGTAAAACCACTGGGTGAAGTTGCCTCGTAACGAATAAATACTTTAGGGTTCGCAGGATTGCTATTGTCTTCATGAATTTTTGGCACACCATAATGATTCCAAGAATAAGTGCCGCCAATAGCGGTGCTACGGATGCCATCAATTTCGATTTCAAAACCGTAGGCGATTTGACCGGTATCATTGACCGCATCAAAGTTACTCAAAGCACCATAAGCGGTGCTTGACTGGGCGGTAGGGCTAAGTACCAGTAATGGCAATAAAGCAAATAGTTTTTTCATTGTGCGGATTCTCCAAAGTGCGTGATATTTTGCTGGTTTTATGGCTACGGTCGATAAGTTAACACACCAAGTTAAATTCAGTATTAATAGTCAGGGCAAGCGAATATAAGTATTGACTTGCTTTAACTAAAAAACGGTAGTGCTAAATATGTAATGCTGGTATGAATTTAACATTATGATTTTAAAATAAAATATTTTAGTTTCTATAGAAAATAGCATTACATATTTAGCACTACAAAACGAGTAGTGTGAGTGCACCTGCTGTAAGAAAATGTTTTGCCGTTATGGGCATTACCTTGTATCGGAAGTTGAATAGAATGATGGGATAACTGACCTGTTGATTGGATTATATTGAGAATAAGAATAAAGAGTAATAGGTCATATATCC
>CAIUVX010000186.1 GCA_903902705.1 uncultured Methylococcales bacterium | reverse complement strand
TACATAACTTTCCTACCAAAATGACTTTACGCCGTATCGCGAGGACTTGCATTTTTCTCTACGCTTTCGCTACGAAAAACGCCCGTCTACTACGGCTATCGCGGACTAAAAATCATTCATGATTTTCAGTGCTGGAAGTCAGACTAGAAGCTACCTGCGAGGTTGAGATGGACGAACAGTGGTCTTATGTCGGTAACAAATCTAACCAACGCTGGCTGTGGTACGCCGTTGACCACGCCACGAATACGGTGCTGGCTTATGTGTTTGGCAAGCGCAAGGATGAGGTATTTAAGGAACTCAAAACCTTGCTTGAACCGTTTGACATTACTCGCTACTACACCGATAACTGGGGTGCATATCAACGTCACCTAGAGAACGATTGGTAAGCGTAATACGCAAAAAATAGAACGTAAAAATCTGACAATCGTACATGGATCAAGCGACTTACGCGTAAAACCTTATGCTTCTCAAAACTAGAATTGATGCACGATACTGTCATCGGTTTATTGATTAACAAGGTCGTTGTGAACGAGATATTTATGCTGAATTACAGGTTTCACCCTATAATTCAAGTCAACTATACAGTCACTTGCCAATAAAATATCGCCTTATTATGACTACACATACTCATCATCACCCTGCTCAAGCTCGCAATCGACAAACACTGTATGTGGCTATCGCCTTATTACTTGGCATAGTCGTTGGCGAAATATTACATTTAAAACTCGCCGATACAGAAAGCTTGAAACAGTTTATTTCTATATTCTCAGTGCTGACGGATATATTCTTGCGGCTAATCAAGATGATAATCTCACCCTTAGTATTTGCGACCCTAGTGGTGGGCATGGCAAAAATGGGTGATATAAATACCGTTGGACGTATCGGTATAAAAGCCATGTTGTGGTTTTTTTCCGCGTCTATTACCAGTCTATTATTGGGAATGTTGCTGGTCAATATATTGCAACCAGGAAGCTCATTACATATCGCTCTTCCTGCTATCGGTGCGGAAACGGGTTTAGTAAAGACTGAACCCAGTTTGAGCAATTTTACCGCGCATATTTTCCCGACCAGCATAGTCGAAGCAATGGCAAAAAATGAAATTTTGCAAATCGTGGTGTTTTCCATGTTCTTTGGTATCGCCTGTGCATCAATCGGCGAATTAGCGCGTCCAACCGTTAAATTACTCGATTCACTCGCCCACATCATGTTGAAAGTCACAGGCTATGTGATGCACTACGCACCCGTGGCAGTGTTTTCCGCAATGGCTTCGGTGATTACTCAACACGGTATCGACATCTTATGGTCTTATGGTAAATTTATCGGTGAATTTTATTTGGGCTTAGTGCTGCTGTGCTGTTTACTGGGCAGTGTTGGGTTTTTATTTTTAGGACAAAGAGTACTGTCCTTACTTCGTCATATTCGAGAACCTATGTTACTGGCATTTGGCACCGCCAGCAGTGAAAGCGCGTACCCCAAGCTCTTGCAACAACTAGAACGCTTTGGTTGTGATGAAAAAGTGTGCGGATTGGTATTGCCTTTGGGTTATTCCTTTAACCTAGATGGCAGCATGATGTATATGACTTTTGCGGTGTTATTCATTGCCCAAGCCTACGGAATTGATATGCCACTCGCGGATCAGCTCGTCATGTTGCTAGTGTTATTGTTTACCAGCAAAGGCGTAGCAGGTGTGCCAAGAGCCTCGTTAATTGTCATCGCCGCCACGCTATCTATGTTTCATATCCCCGAAGCGGGCTTATTATTACTGCTAGGTATCGATCAAATTCTCGACATGGGACGCAGTGCCACCAATGTACTCGGTAACAGTATGGCAGCCGCAGTAGTGAGTCGCTGGGAGAAGGCGTTGCGATAACCCGCCTTCGTCGCCGCCCAACCCTCACAGCATTGCACAATACTCGCCCTGCTATCTCTTGATAGATCGCCCATCATCTTGATTAATCGCTTGTTTCTTCGTTGATCGCCTAAATCAACGCATTCAAATTCTTCTGCTGCCCAATTAATAATGTCTGCTTCTCTGCTTCGTTTTTACTTCCCTTTGTTTAAACGGCTTTTAGTTGTGGGTAATGGACAGGTTAATACGCCCCTGCCAATTATTACCCGCCGCCCGAAAAGCTGAAATAATATCGGCATCATAATCAATGGCGATATTCACCTTTTGGCTTTTATCTGATTTGATTAATTGCGGAAATCATTCTGCCACCGTTTTCGCCTCGCTAAACATTACTGCTGTCCATTCGGGGTTTTCATCATCAATCAATTCTGGATTAGGTTTGTTGTTCATAACTTATTACCTCGCGTTTATTCGCTTTTCTAAGACTGATATAGCTAAAGCACAATAAAATGATGCCGTTCGTGGTGAGCTGTGAGCTTGTCGAACAGTCGAACCACATTCATACTTCGACAAGCTCAGTGCGAACGGTTTTTTAATCAGTTTAAACTGCTTTAGCTATAATGCGTAACACATCACCGCGCACCGTAAACACCATTGAATATAATCTATCGCCAATATAGCCCAAAGCAATAAACCGCGCCTCGCCATAATCTTTGCGTGTATCTGCCCAAATCTTCGCCGTTGTTAAATCAAAACCCGCCGCTAATTCAAAACTAATACCCCGTTCACGGATATTTTTCTCATTTTTCGCGCTGTCAAATTCGATATTCATTTATCAAATTCCATTTCTTCAAGTGAAACGCTGTGCGTGGCTTTGACTATACCGAATAAAAATGTCAAACGGCGTTGAAAACTTTCCAGTAAAGAGCGTCGAAAAGTTTTCAGTTAAGTTATAGGGTTATTGATTTTCAGTGACTTTTTTTCGTTGATTAAAGCGATAGG
>CAIUVX010000185.1 GCA_903902705.1 uncultured Methylococcales bacterium | reverse complement strand
TCAATTTTTCTTGGATAAGTTTTAGGTTAAGGATCTTTTGGTAAAATCGGACACGACGAATGCAGTAATCTCTGACGTACAAGATGCCAGCAAACAAATATTAGAAGACAAGCTTACAATAAAGCTTCATGTCAAAACGGATGAACAAAAGAAAACCTCCAAACATCAGGCGGCTATGCAGTTGGATGAGAAAGGTTTTGTTGGTTTTATTGGCAATGTACCTGGGTTGGATGTTAACGATCCTCGACAGTTTAGTAAGGCGCATTACAATCCTAAAGAATATTTTCAGGGTTATGTTGATTCAGCATTTAAAGTTAGTCGAGCTAAAGGGCATATTAGGCAGTTAAATTCTGGCTGGAATCCGCTGATTATTTTTCCACAGAGCGACGAGATTTGGCTTGATGTGGATGAAAGCCAGTTACGGGCGTTTTCAGGGTTGACTATTTCCAATACGCTGGGGGCAAAAATGTCCATCACGCCACTTAGTGTGGAGAGTGTTGCGATGGAGAGATCATTAGAACGCTACCAAAGCATGGATGCTTTTTTGTGGAAAGTGTCTTGTTGGGCATCAAAAGGGCGTTATCCAGGGAGTATAGATATTAATCAACCTGTTTTTTTGAAACAATGGCCGAACTTCACTCGATTACTGTTGACACCTCATGCCATGCGAATTGCTGCTTTGTTGATTCAAGGGCCTCGAACGTTACTTAATGTGTCACAAGTACTTAATGTAAAGCCTCAGTACGTTTTTGTCTTTATCAGTGCAGCAAGTGCTTTAGGTTTGGTAGGTCAAACCCGTCGCGGAGCAGATCTTTTAGTCGAACCAGATGAAATTAAAACAAATAAAAATCAAAGTTTGCTGAGTCGTATCCTCAGTGTTTTACGTGGTAAGAAAGCTTAGTGGAATTTAAATACTATGAGTCAATATAAGATTATTTTCACTGGTCCGGTTGGGGCTGGTAAAACCACAGCGATTAATTCCATCAGTGATTTGCCGCCTATAAAAACCGATGCTTCTGCGAGTGATATGGCAAAATACCGAAAAGCATCAACGACTGTGGCACTCGATTATGGTGTGATGAATTTACCCGGTGGGGAGAAACTGCATCTCTATGGAACGCCAGGTCAGGAGCGTTTTGATTTTATGTGGGATATTTTGGTGACTGGCGGAATCGGCTTAGTATTATTACTGGATAATACACGCGCTGATCCCTTCCAAGATATGCGTTTTTTTTTAGAGACCTTTGAACGGTTTATCGCAGACACAACAGTCGCTATTGGGGTCACTCAGATGGATCTAAGTGCTAAACCCAGTATTGATGACTATCACATCCAATTGCGTGGTATGGGTATAAAGCCGGCTATTTTTGCAGTTGATGCGAGGGCAAAAAGTGACGTTTCTTTGCTCATTCAGGCCTTACTTTATTCTCTGGATCCAGGATTAGAGGGGTAGTCATGGAGAGTGACTATACGTTGCCTGAAGCGCTTTTTTTGTATCCGACGCCGGCTGGTGCTTATTATGCGGTGTCGACGAAAGATACCGATAAACCCCGCCTATTCTTAAGAAGATTGTTACAGCAGGCGAAAACCCCAGCGTTAACAATTGAAAACCTTAAACAATTGATGCAAAACGACGACGAAGCAAAGTGTTTTGAATTATTGCATCACTGCCAAAATTTGAGTTGGATTCAAGGTTTAGAAATGCCATTAGCGTTTCCTTCAGGGGCTTTGGAAGATATTTTACCCGTCATGTTAGGTAGAATTTCTGAAAACGGCAAAGTCTTACTCGCTGAAAATCAAGGCTTCTATTTGGCTACGCATGGTTTTCCACATGAAGTCGCTGAAGAATTATCCGCATTGAGTGCCGAGATCGCTACGGTTCATGAAAGGCGTTCTGGTTTATTAGTTAAT
>CAIUVX010000184.1 GCA_903902705.1 uncultured Methylococcales bacterium | reverse complement strand
CAACTCGGATTTTGGCAGCGGTATCTCTGGATGCCGCTTGCGTTTCGTCCTGCCTTCAGTGCTTATTGTCGCCACACTTGGGGGCAGGTGATTTCTTGATAGCAGGTCATAGGCGAAGAGTCTCATATCGATTGCATATAAATCGAATTAATAGGTTTCACCCACTACCCTTGTTTTTTTTTGCAAAAACTACGAAATCTGACACAACCTCGTTTGTAACCAATTAATTATCTGATAATTATCGAAGTCAAGGCAATTTAAGCGCGATTGCCCTAGGCTTAAATCATTGAATACTTGACGAACAGCAAAGATACTATAGAATACCCGCTCTCAAATGGAGCGGTAGTTCAGTTGGTTAGAATACTGGCCTGTCACGCCAGTGGTCGCGGGTTCGAGTCCCGTCCGCTCCGCCATATTTCAGCGTAATTTTCAGCTTACGCAAGCATAGCAAGCCTTTAACGGCATAAAATTACATTAAATGGCAAGACGAAACGAGCATAGCTTGGAAGAAATAAAAGCAATGGTGTTAACTGCTGCCGAGAACATTATTCTTGAAGAGGGTTGTGCAGCGTTAACTATACGCAAAATTGCGATGGAAATAGGTTATACCGTCGGCAGTGTCTATATGGTATTTGCCAGCCGAGCGGATTTAATTTTACATATCAATGCCCGAACTCTGGAAGACATCGCCATTCACTTACAGCCCATTAGTAGGTCAGGCGATATTGAAGTATGGCTTAATGCGTATTTGCAATACGCTCGTGCCAATACGCACCGCTGGCGACTGCTTTTTACTCAGTCCGCATCCGAAAATCACACCCTACCTGATTGGTATCAAGTCCAATTAAACGAGATTTTTCAGCAATTTTCTGCTTATTTCACTTGCATATCATCCGAGAAAAATCCGCAAGCCATACAGGCACTGTGGCAAGGTATTCATGGCATTTGTTTGTTATCAGAAGAGGCAGAGATAGAAACATCGGGATTGTTATTACTCAAAACCTTTTTGAGCGGTTGGTCGGTTTAGTCTTGATTGTCGGGATTAAGCAACGGATAGCTGGTCACCGTCACTCATTGCCAAATAAAAATTAGATTTTCCGATAGATAAAGCGTGTCGCTAACGCTATCGCTAGAAATGTGAGGGAGTATTAGTTTTTACTCTGTACAGGATTGTCCAATTATCATACAGTTAACCAGCAATCAAAATTATTTTTTAACTATGATTGTTCGCGTGGCGTAAATTTAGCTTCGCGTTTTTATTCCGAGGTTGTTTTTTATTATAAAAATAATATAAAGGTCATAACTATGAAAACTGAAGAACAAACTGAATTGACAGATAAAGAATCATCAAGCGAAATATTGGATGGTGAGGAAACCCCTGCTTCGACTTTTAAACCGTTTTTACTTGGTATTGCAGGTCTTGCTGTCGTCATGGCTATTTTAATTTTGCTACCGATGCTTCTTACCTTCTTATCATCGGGTGATGCTCGCGCTCCCTCTCAAATTCATCATGCAGACCCATTAGGTAAACGTGATCCGAACACAGCTTATAAAAGCTTATAGCTAACCGTCGATAAAATGATTGCAAAACCGTTCGCACTGAGCCTGTCATGAGCTTGTCGAATGATGTGAATGTAGTTCGACTGTTCGACAAGCTCACAGCTCACCACGAACGCTATCATTTTATTGTGTGTTAGCTATAACAGGATGCTACTGGAGGGAATCAAAAATATGTTTTTTGATTCCCTCTGTTGCTAAATTCCTTTGACTTTACCATCACCCATTTTCTGAGTTGATAGCTAACGTATTTATCACACTTTGTTCAAATGCGCGTACCACACTGAGGTCATTGTCCGCTTTTGATGCAGCGTCTTTAAGGGCATGACGACGCGCTGCACGGTGCTTGGGATTGCGGCATTCTTCAGCCAGTTGTGCCGCAATTTTCACATAGTCCTCACGCGAACTAGCAATCGTGTCAGTAAGTCCAATTTTACGCAACAATCCTGCTGCCAATCGCTGGCGCATAAACTCACCTTCTAGGGTTACGATGGGTAAGCCTCGATGTACTGCCTGCCACGCAGTGGTATAGCCAGAAAATGAGGGGCAATCGAGATAGACATCACATAAATCAAGCAAGGTCTGAAATTTTTCCATTGATTGCCTCGGAATCACTAGCAGATGTTGTTTTGGATTTAAGCCACGATCAACAAAACATTGCTCAAGTCTGGCAACTATCTGATTAGTTGCCCAAGTATCCTGACGGTCACTCAGCAAAATAAATACACTGTCATGCACCACACTGGCAATAGTAGCGTAAAGCGCGTCATCGACAGGATCAAACTTGTAGATAGTTTGTGCAATTATAAAGCGCACACCACGGCTTGCAGTCAATTGGGCTACAAGTTCAGGCTCTAATGGTTCAGGTGAAATATTAATCGGGGTTGTGCAACAGCCAGTGTTAGGCAAGCGTATCAAGCGTTCACGGTAATGGTTATCCGCATTCGGTGACTCAAGTAATTCCCCTGAAAAATACAGGTCGATAGTCGATAATCCTGTGGTGATGGGATGTCCCCAGCTTGCAATTTGTAAAGTTGCAAAACGATGTGAGGCTAATCTGGCTGATAGAGGATCCATGCCAATTTCTGGGTAAAAAATAACATCAGCTGCATCGGTTCTCAGTGCAGTTAGCCAGCCCGCTAACTCAGTAATCGTGTGCGTGTCGCGCCATTCATTTGCTAATGATTTGGCAAACGTGGTTTCTTGGTCTTCGATTTTACCTAAATGATAGAGTATTAGCTCAAAACGGCTACGATCTAAATTAACTAACAAACCGCGAGTAATAACATCCCAAACCGAATGACGGTAAAAATGATGTGAAACGACCACCATGCGTATTTTGTTTGCTAGTGGTTTAACAGACACAGAGTTACTATGGCTTGTGACTAAATCGCCATAACGCGACAATCGCTGAACATGATTGCCAGTTCGATAAGCTAACAGAAAAGGCAAAGGCAGAAGCTCCGCCTTGTTTAGGGATTCTTGATGACTTACTGAGGAGTTTATCCAATTTGATAAATTTGTCAGGGCATCGTCGAATTGACTAGGGACTAAAATCGAAGCAGCCGCACTTTTAGGGATTATGGGTAACGACATAATGATTTGTATAAAGTGCATCTCTACACTATCGGGAATCGCCATTAATGCAGTCTGTAAACTGATTTCTGCTTGTGAAAGTTGTCCTTGATCTTTTAGTAAATTGATAAGATTACAATGTGCTTCACTATAATCGAGTTTAATCTCTATTGCGCGTCGATAACAAGCTTCGGCTTCAAGGTAGCGATGTTGATTTTTGAGGAGAATTCCCAGATTATTATGCACTTCCGCATAATCTGGGTTAATGGCTAAGGTATCTTGATAGCTGACAATGGCTTCATCAACACGGTTAAGGTCTGCAAGGACGACACCTCGGTTATAAAGTGCCTCAAAACTATTCGGATTAATCGCTAAAGAACGGTTATAACTGGTAAGTGCTTCCTCTAAACGTTTAAGCTTGTATAGCGTATTAGCCTGACCAAAAAGTGCTTCGGCATGATGGGTGTCGATAGATAATAGCAGGTCGTAATTGATGAGTGCCTCATCAAAACGATTGAGAATTTGTAAAACAATCCCACGCCCTATCAATGTGTCGATAAAATCTGGCTTGATAGTCAATGCCCTGTTATAGCAGGTCAAGGCTTCATCAGGACGGTTAAGCGTTTGTAATAAATTAGCCTGACTTAAGAGAGCATCAACACTGTCAGGGGTCAGCTCTAATACCTTGTCGTAGCAAATCAATGCGTCATCAAAGCGATTAAGTGCTTGAAACACCGTACCTAAATTGGAATATGCCGCAGAATTATTGGCATTTATAGTGAGTGACTGCTGGATTAACTCTACCGCACGTTGTGGTTGTCCATTTTGATTTTTTAATACGCCCAAAAAATGTAGCACATCAACGTGTTGAGGATCGGTGTGCAATATCTCTTGATACAACACTTCAGCTTGTTCCAACTGCAATTGTTGATGCAAGCTAAGTGCTTGTTGAAATTTATCGACAGTCGTTTGGGTTGCTTGGTTTTGTTGTGGTATTTCAATAGCGCAGGGTAACGCGGTGGCAACATCTTCTTGTGCCGACACATAAATATGATTGGGAGCGAGTCCTGCTTGATAGCGGTCAAACATCATTTGAAAAGCAGATTCAATATGTTGGGTAAATAGCTCAGTATCAAACAATGGCGTAGTCAGGCGGTTATCGGCTAACTTTTGTTTCAGTGCGTCGAGTTGTTCTGGATGAGTGGCGAGTTGGATTGCCAGTGCTTGGTAATCGTCAAGATTGGTGGTAATCAATTCGGGTAAGCCAACTGCACTAAGCAAGCTAGCTGCTACACGACTGGCAAATGCTTCACCCATACACGTCAACACAGGTAATCCTGCCCATAGCGCATCACTGGTGGTAGTGTGGGCATTACAGGGTAGAGTATCTAAAAATAAATCCGCTAAGCGATGCCGCGCTAAATGTTCAGGTAAGGCTAAGCGTTGAGCAAAAATTATCCGTTCAGAATTTATGCCTCGCGCTGTTGCTGCTAAACGTAAGTTTCTTGCGGCAGTGGCATTGTCTTCCAATAGCCATAACACACTGCCTTCAACGTGATGTAATATCCGCATCCAACTATCAAATACCACAGGGGTAATTTTATAATTGTTATTAAAACAGCAAAATACAAAACCCTGCTCAGGTAAGCCTAGTTCTGCACGAGTGAATTGTCTATTGGCAATGACTCGACTGGTATCATTGACCTGATAGCTATTCGGTAGATAGACACAAAATTCTGTGTAATAGTGCTGATATTCTTTTGGAATTAATACCGAATCAGCCAGTAAGTAGTCGATGTAATCCGCACCCATCGTGGCTGGATAACCTAAATAACTCACTTGAATGGGTGCTGCCCGCATGGCAAAAATGTTGGGTCGGCAACCATCGGTAAAGCCTTTTAAATCAACCGCAATATCAATCTCTAACTCTCTAGCCAGTCGCACCACCTGTTCATCGGATTGCTGACTGACATCAATAAATTGGTCAAATACCGCTTCTAATCTTAAGCGCATCGCGTCCTTATGGTTTGCTGAATGAAAAGAAAAAGCGATAATTTCAAACCGTGATCTATCATGACGATCAAATAATTCAGCGATTAATTGGGTAGTAGCATGAATACGAAAATCTGCTGAAAAATAAGCGAGTTTAATTTTTGAATGTGCGTGTTTTACTAGCGGTGGCAACAAAAAATGACTGGGATATTTTGCATTGGCATAACAACTCGCTACTTTTTTTTGTAAGGCGGCGGATGAAGACACGGCAAGCATAGGAAAAGGTGTCGATGTTTTTTCACCGCGTTCTATTTTTTTGATAAGCTGAGTTAGATGACTGTCAAGGTTATTCCAATCACAAATAGTGATTTTCATGATGAGAAAATCGCCAAACGTAAATTCTAAGTTTGGTTTGATGGCGAGGGCGCGTTCATAACAGGCTAAGGCTTCGTCATAACGTTTCATATCTTTTAGCACGATGCCACGATTGGAATGTGCTTCTGCGTAGTTTGGCTGAATAGCCAACGCACGATCATAGCTTATCAATGCCTCAGAATATTGTCTGCAATCTTGCAGTGCATTACCACGCCCTATCAGAGCATCAATGAAATCTGGTTTAATGCTTAATGCTCTGTCATAACTGACAAGGGCTTCTTGAAAGCGTTTGCAAGCTTGCAAGGTATTACCACGGTTATAAAAGGCTTCTGGATAGTCTGGTCTAATTGCCAACGCTCGATCATAGCTATCTAGTGCTTCATCAAAGCGTTTCAAGCTTTGCAGGACATTACCTCGATTAGAATGCGCTCTGGCATAGTCGGGATTAATAGATAAAGCTCGGTCATAACTGGCAAGGGCATCATCGAAACGCCCAAGGTCTTCTAGCTCATTGCCACGATTTATCAACTCTTCAACAGTATTTTCTTCGATGACTAAGGTGCTTTCAACGCTGGCAGCAGTTTTATCCAAACGATCAATATGTTGTAACGCAATTTTTTTATTAAAGTGTATTTGTACGCTATTAGAATGGGCGGGCAGTGTTTGCTTGCTTGAATCAACAGTGTTTCGCGTTTGACGCTGCTTTTTTATCATCGCTACACAGCGTAATGCTTCGGCGTGTTTAGGCTGTGTTTTTAAAAGCTCTTGGTATAATAATTCAGCCGCCGCTAATTGACTCTGATGATGTAATTGTTGCGCTTGTTCCAATGTATTAACTTCGTCGGGCGTTAATGTGAGTGCTTGCTGTTTGGCTAATGGTGAGTTTTTTTGTTTGCCAAAAACGTTTATTGCCGCAAACAGTTGTGCGGGTTTTTGGGCAATTTTAGCCAATAAGCTTGGTGGATTGGATTTTTCTGTTGGATTTTCAATAACTACCGTGTTTGTAATGTGGATTGTTGGTAATGGTTGTTGCAGAGTTTTAATAGTGGGTATCTGTGTGGGTACATACAGATGATCTGGAGCTAAGCCTACTTGATAGCGATCAAACATCATTTGAAAAGCCGATTCAATATGCTGGGTAAATAATACGGTATTAAATAATGGCGTAGTTAGGCGGTTATCGGCTAACTTTTGTTTAACAGCGGTAAGTTGTTCAGGATGAGTGGCAAGTTGAATTGCCAGTGCTTCGTAGTCTTCTAGGTTGGTGGTAATCAGTTCTGGCAAACCAATGGCATTGAGTAAGCTTGCCGCCATTCTGCTTGAATAACTTGTGCCTAAAAAAGTGATTAGCGGCAGTCCTGCCCATAATGCCGCGCTGGCAGTCGCGCCTGCATTATACGGGCTGGTATCTAAGAATAAATCCGCAAGGCGACATTGAGCCAAGTACTCGTCCATTGGTAAAGATTGGGCAAATATTAAACGCTGGCTAGAAATACCTTGTTCGCTTGCTGCACGCTGTAAATTTTTTTCAGCATCAGTGTTATCGCCAAGTAACCATAACACACTACCATTAACATGGTGCAATATCCGCATCCAACTCTTAAAAACCGCTGGTGTGATTTTATAATGGTTATTAAAGCAACAAAATACAAAACCCTGTTCAGGTAAACCAAATTCTGCACGAGTAATTACTTTATTTGAAATACTTAGTGTGCTGTCATTGACCTGAAAACTATTGGGTAAATAAGCAATTTTTTCGTTGTAATAAATTTGCTGTTCAGTCGGAATTAACACGGAATCAGCCAGTAAATAGTCCATATAATCCGTACCCATCGTCCCTAGAAAACCTAGATAACTAACTTGAATAGGGGCTGCTCGCATAGCAAAAATACCTGTGCGGGAATTGGCAGTAAAACCATTGAGATCAACAGCAATATCGCAACCAATCTGTCTGGCCAGTTGTACAATTTGTTTATCTGCTAACAGGCTAACATCAATAAACTGGTCAAATGCCGCTTCCAGCCTTAAACGCATATCATCTTTGTGCGAGGTCGCATGAAAAGAAAAAGCGATAATTTCAAAACGTGAGCGATCATGGCGTTCAAACAACTCTGCTATTAAATAGGACACGGCATGTTGACAAAAATCTGATGAAAAATAACCGATTTTTATTTTTGAGTGCGTGTTTTTTACCAAGGGAGGTAATAGAAAATTGCACGGATACTTTTGTTTTGCATAGGTTTCCGCCGCTTTTTTTAGTAGATCAGGCGATGAATAAATGGAATGTAAAGTAAATGGTGTAGCTACTTTTTCGCCGACTTCTATCGCATTTGCCAATTTATTAAGATGCGCGTCAAATTCAGTCCAATCGCAAATATTCCTCTTGATATACAGGTAATCACCGAACAGAAACACCATGTCTGACTTGATGGTAAAGGCGCGTTCATAAAAGGTAATCGCCTCTTTAAAGCGTTTCATGTCTTGCAATATTACCGCACAAGCAAATAATGCTTCAGCATACTCTGGCTTGATAGCTAAGGCACGTTCACAACTTGCTAAAGCTTCGTCATAACTTTTAAGTTCTTGTAATACATTCGCTTTGTTAATCAAGGCTTCTATATAGTCTGGCTTGATGCTTAAAGCACTGTCATAGCTAGCCAGTGCTTGATCATGACGCTTAAGATTTGTTAATACAATGCCACGACTGAATAAGGCTTCAATAAAATCTGGCTTGATAATAAGTGCCTGATCATAACTGCTCAGAGCCTGATCAAATTCTTTATGGGCTAACAGTAAAGTACCGCGATTAAAATAGGCATCGGCATAATGTGGATCAAGGCTTAAGGCGCGGTTATAACTAGCAAGTGCTAATTCAAAGCGATTAAGTTCTTGGTAAGCAAGCCCAATATTTGAATGTGCGGCAGCATTGTTAGGATTTATATCCAGAGCTTGGTTAATTAAATCAACAGCAAGTTGTGCCTGTCCACGCTGTTTTGCAATCGCACCTAGCAAATGCAGGCTGTCCGCGTGTTGAGGCTCAGTGAGCAATATTTCTTGATACAACCGCTCAGCTTCTACCAATAATCCTTGTTGATGATAATTAACTGCGCGTTGAAATTTATCGCTACTATCAGACGTTAGTTCACTTTGATGAACGGGTTTCAAGTTAGCCTCCGCACCAGTGGCGGGTACATAAATATGATCTGGAGAGAGTCCAGCTTGATAACGGTCAAACATCATTTGAAAAGCAGATTCAATATGCTGGGTAAACAGGGCAGTGTTAAATAATGGCGTAGTTAGGCGGTTATCGGATAACTTTTGTTTAACTGCGGCAAGTTGTTCAGGATGGGTAGCCAGTTGGATTGCCAGTGTTTCATAATCGCTCACAGATTGGGTCACTAACTCAGGCAAGCCAATAGCATTCAGTAAACTGGCAGCCATTCTGCTAGAATAGCTTGTGCCTAAAAAAGTTATTAGCGGCAGTCCTGCCCATAATGCCGCGCTGGCAGTCGCGCCTGCATTATACGGGCTGGTATCTAAGAATACATCAGCGAGACGATGACGTGCTAAATACTCAGGCATTGGTGTGCGTTGAGCAAATACTAATCGCTGGGCAGCAACGCCTTGAGCCGTCGCGCTCAGCCGTAAGTTTGTTTCAGTCTCAATATTGCCACCAATTAACCATAATACGCTACCCTTAACGCGGTTCAGTATTCGCATCCAACTGGCAAAAACCGTAGGAGTGATTTTGTAATGGTTATTAAAACAACAAAACACCACACCCTGTTCAGGTAAACCGAGTTCTGCGCGAATTACCTTGTTAGTAGAAATCTGTAGCGTGCTGTCGTTAACTTGAAAGCTATACGGTAAATAAGCAATTTTTTCTTGGTAATAGGCTTGGTGTTCGGTCGGAATTAACACGGAATCGGCCAGTAAATAATCAATGTAATCCGCGCCCATTGTGCCTAGATAACCAATATAATTCACTTGAATAGGCGCGGCTCGTAACGCGAAAATATCTGTTCTACAGCCTTCGGTACAACCATTCAAATCAACGGCAATGTCGATTTCAAGCTGTCTAGCCAATCGTACAACTTGTTCATCGGATTGTTCACTGACATCAATAAACTGGTCAAATGCTGCTTCTAATCTTAAGCGCATATCATCTTTATCACTCGCCTCATGAAAAGAGAAGGCGATAATTTCAAATCGTGAACGGTCATGGCATTCAAATAATTCAGCAGTCAAGAGAGCAACAGGATGATTGCGAAAATCCGATGAAAAATAGCCAACTTTAATTTTTGAATGTGCGTGTTTGATTAACGGTGGTGACAGAAAATGACTAGGGTGTTTTGCTTGAGTATAAATCTCGGCAGCTTTTTTCTGCAAGGCGGCGGATGAAGAAACTGCTTGGATGGTAAAGGGTATCGATACTTTTTCGCCACGTTCTATGGCTTTGGTTAATTCATCAAGATCATGATCAAACTCATGCCACGCACAAATATTCATTTTTGTATGTAGCCGAGTACCGCGAATAAACTCTAAATCTGGCTTGATGGCAAGAGCGTGTTCATAGCTGCTGAGTGCTTCGGTAAAGCGTTTGAGACCATTCAATATAGCACCTCTACCAGCAAGTGCTTCGGCGAAATCTGGCTTGATAGTCAACGCACTTTCATAGTGGGAAAGTGCTTGCTGATAACGTTTAACAGCTAATAGTACATTGCCCAGATTAGAGAATGCTTGTGCATAGTCTGGCTTGATAGCTAAAGCTCGTTCATAGTCAAGAATAGCTTCATCAAAACGCGTGAGTGCGAGCAGTGCGTTACCACGATTGTAATGTGCTTCGGCGTTATTAGGTTTTAAAGCTAAGCTGCGATCATAACTGGCAATGGCTTCATCGAAACGCTCGAGTTCTTGAAGCGCGAGACCGAGGTTTGAATGAGCGGCTGCATTATTAGGCGCGATTTCAAGTGCTTGACTGATTAATTCCACCGCCCGTTGTGATTGTCCGCGCTGGTTAACTAACACGCCTAAAAAATGCAAGGCATCAATATGTTGAGGTTGATTTTTTAGTTGTTGTTCATACAACACTTCAGCGTGTTCCAATTGCCCTTGTTGATGCAAGCTAAGTGCTTGTGAAAATAACTCGATATGGTTTGATACTGGCTGATTTCGTTGTGACACTTCAATAATGGGTCGCGCTAATGCGGGTAGATTAACAAGTTCACGTTGTACACATTCAATCACACCTTGCCAATCGCCGTGTTTTTTTTGTCTGAACAAGCGGGCAGTAGGATACCAAGGGCTATCTTCGCGATCTATTAGCCATCGCCAATCAGGATTATAGGGCAATAAAATCCACGTTGGTTTGCCCATTGCCGCTGCCAAGTGAGCAACAGAAGTGTCAACGCTGATAACCAAATCCATTAACTCACACAGAGCGGCTGTATCGGTAAAATCGTTAATTTGTTCACCGTAATGTTGTAGCAGCGGCTGTTGTGCCAATAACTCCTTGTCGGTGTCACGCAATTCCTTTTGTAAACTGATAAATTGGTAGTGAGGCATGAGCAAAGGCAGCAATTCATGCAGTGCTAAAGAGCGATTACGGTCATTTTTATGTACGGCATTGCCTGCCCAAACTAGACCGACACGCGGCTTGGTTTTTTCACCAAGGACGGCTTGCCAATGCTTTACTTTGTCGGGTTCGCTGAATAAATAAGGGTTATTAACAGGAATTGAATCTAGGTAGGTTTTAAATGCCAACGGTAGGCTGAGCAAAGGACAGTGAAAATCGAAAGCGGGTAAGACGCTTCCCTGAGCGATTAATTGAGTGACTCCTTCAAGCTTGGCAAGTAAACCCAATAAAGTTTTTGGCACTTCTAAAAGAACCCTCGCCCCTAAGTCAGCCACTCGTTTTGCATAGCGACAAAATTGTAAGGTATCGCCTAGCCCCTGTTCGTTGTTATGCAGAAGGATCGTTTTTCCTTGTAAAGATTCTTCACCAAACCACTGCGGCTTAGAAAAATTTCGGACGTAATTCTTGAAGTCATTCGTCTGCCAACGCCATTCATATTCTTTCCACCCCTTATCAAAGTTGCCTAGTGATAGATAACACCAACTTGCCCCCCAATGCGCATCAACATAATCTGGCTTGATAGTTAAGACCTGATTATAACGGGTAAGGGCTTCGTTAAAACGATTGAGAGCCAGTAGTGCGTTGCCACAGTTATAGTGCGTCTCGGCATTGCTTGGCTTAAGGGCTAAGGCTTTGTTGTAACTGGCAAGAGCTTCATCAAAATGACTGAGAGCATAGAGGGCGAGACCAAGGTTTGAGTGAGCTGCCGCGTTACTAGCGTCTATTTCTAGTGCTAAACTGATTAAATCCACCGCACGTTGTGCTTGTCCACACTGATTGGCTAATACACCTGAAAAATGCAGGGCATCAATATGTTGAGGCTGTTCTTTTAATAGCTCTGTATAGAGAATGTCTGCTTGTTCCAGTTGTCCTTGTTGATGCAAATTAAAAGCTTGTTGAAATTTGTCTACAAGAGCAGGTGATAATTCGGCTATTGCGTTGGATTTGGATGAATCAGTGGTTTTTTGCATGGTTTGGTATTTTTTCAGTGTTTACATAGAGCATCAGGAGTTCAATGCTTTACTATTGAATAAAACAGCTAAAGCTGTTTTATTCTGTTATTTTTTTGCCACAATTAATTTAATAATATCGCCACTACTTTCATCTACATGAACCGAGCTAAACGCGCAGGATTGTACATTTTTAACGGTATTGCGATTAATATTAGCCCCCACTAGGGCAACGATGGCAGGATTAACAAAATTCATCACACTGGCAAGCGCGGGTTTTGAACTTAAGACATGCTCTAGCAAAACTACTTGTCCGCCAGGTCTACACACGCGGTACAGCTCTTTTAAACCTTTTAATGGCAATGGCACAGAGCAGAACACAAACGTAGCAATCACGGTATCAAAACTATTATCGGCAAAGTACAAAGACTGCACATCCATTAAATCCAATTCAACCGTGACATTTTTTCGAGTGCGTTTTTGTTCGGCTCGTTTGAGCATTTCTTTACTGAAATCAATCGCGGTGATTCTGGCATCAGATGGATAGTAATCAAAGTTTTTACCTGTGCCTACTCCCACTTCGAGGATGTGATGACCCTGCGCTTTTTCCCAACATTTTTTGCGCCAGCCTTTAAAAATCAGACCTTCGATAACGGCTTCCAACCCCTCAAAATACGGGGCAATACGATTATAACGTTGTTGTATGTCGGCACTGTCTAGCTTCATAATAGTCGTTGCTCATGGGTTGAGATTGCTGAATATTACAGTGCTGACTTACGCTTCATCAACACTATTTTAATCTGTCATGTAAAATACTCGTTATCAGGCTCAAATGCCAACAACTCATTAAAACTATCAAGCACTTTGGATTAGTCATAGACGTGAAGCCACAATTAGAAGATTTAGTACAAACGCCTCTTCCCACTCAGCATGGCGAGTTTATTCTGCATTATTACAGTAACACTCTTGATGACAAAGAGCATATTGCCTTAGTGAAAGGGGAGGTGGCAAATCAAGAAAATGTACCCGTGCGTATTCATTCCGAATGCTTTACGGGGGACGTATTAGGTTCAAGACGCTGTGATTGTGGTGAGCAATTAGCAATGGCGATGCAATATATTAATGATGCGGGTTTTGGTGTAGTGATTTATCTACGCCAAGAAGGTCGAGGGATTGGCTTATTGAAAAAGCTCCAAGCCTATAACTTGCAAGATCAAGGCATGGATACTGTTGATGCCAATATTCACCTAGGCTATCTCGCCGATGAGCGTGAATATGACGTTGCCGCATTAATACTGGAAAGTCTACGAATAAAATCAGTCAAACTGATGACCAATAATCCTAAGAAAATAGAAGCATTGACCAAACTGGGTATCAAGGTAGCAGATCGCATTCCTATTGAAGTAGTCGCACACGATGACAACATGGATTATTTAAAAACCAAAGCTAAAAAAATGGCACATTTTTTATTTGATTCAAAAAAAGAATCTGAATAGACAGAGGTTGACTTTGGTGGCTTTACTGCCCATATACCTCAGGCTGGGCGGTAAATACTAGCGTTTTGATGAATGTCCTAAGCATCTTAATAAATCACAGATCAGCACGTTTACCACTGATGCCTTTCAATCCATCAAGCACACCAACGTACATCATTTGCAGACGTTGCCACCTATCTTCTGCTACCCAGCCAAAAAAAATGGCGGTTTTTAAACATCTAGTTATCTCAGCGATTTTCCAACCCCACGGTATATAACTCCGCCGAGATAACAATACACTGTTGCGAAACATATAGTAATAGCGAAAGTGTTTGTGAAACGGCACAATCCGTTTGCGAAAAAGCCAACAAACCTCTCTTCGTTGCTCCCCCAAAGAGTGTGCCATCACTGCCCCACGCAGTCCGAATACTTGTAACCCTTTGGCTTTGGCACGCAAGCACCATTCTGTATCAACGAGGTCTATAAACAACTCCTCATCCATTAGCCCAACTAAGTTTAGTGCAGTAACAGTCAGCAACGACCCAGAAGACACTAAGAAATCGGTATCCACAATGTCGGTGTTATCTCCGTACTCGGAAAAAACAAACCGTCCGCGCTCAGTTTTTACAAACTGAGATAAGGCACCATTATCCACATCGTGGTATTGTGGACCAATCGCTGCTACCTGAAGCCCTTTTTCAATCAATGCCGTATATGCAGTGTGCAGTTTAATCACCATCTCTGCACCTACTTGACTATCTTGATCCAACAACAATATAAATTTCGCACCTTGTGCAATGGCGAGCTTGATGCCAATGTTATGCGCAGATCCGATGCCTAAATTTTTTTCCTGCGGGAGTAAATGTAGTTTTGTGTTAGCCTGATCTTCAAACTTGTCGAGCCAGTTAGATGAAAAATTTGATGAGCTATTATCGATAATAAAAACATCAGCTACTTGCTCTAACACAGCTTGAATAGTCGTTCGCAGTGCTTCCGTATTGGGATTGTAGGTAACCAACACAGCGGATACATCGGGGCAATAATCTTTATTAGTCCGTTTTCAAGGTTAAAACCACCGCCTTTAGGCGGTTAGATTTATCTATGATGTGTGAGTTATGATAAGCTAAAAGCCTGAAAAGAAGGAGAACTTATGGATTATCGTTATGAGAAATGCTGCCAAATAAATAAAAACCAGACCTCCTCCTGTGAATTTATCGATTATCTGCACGCCAAATTCAAATTCCATAAGCCAGCACTCAAAAAGATGAATTGATCATTTTGACCGTTGCGATTACGGTAGACGTGACGCAAGCAATTCATGCGTTTTAAGCCCGCAAAAACGTGTTCAATCGGCATTCTAAGGGCTGAAATGACACGGTTTTCTGCTTTTTCATCGGTCGTCAACTGTCCATTTTTGGGTTTTTTCTTGGGCATCATCACCTTTTTAGGGGGGGGTTGAACGCCTTGAAAGCCTTTGTCCAGCCACAGAGTTCGGTCGGGCGGAATAAATCGAAAGGAGGTTTCTTTATCAAAGAGTTTCTTATCATGATAACGACCCGCTTTGGTGGGAGTCAGCAATAAAATATTTTTTTCAGGATTCCTCATGACGAGATTTTTGCGCGTGTGACAGCCTTGTTTACCTGAATAATGCTTACGCTGAGTTTGAGCGTTGCGTTCTGCGCTCAGTACCGTCAATCAACAAATCCTTCTTGTGTGGAAAAAGCCGTAAAAACTCCTCAACATTGCGGATTTTGCGGGCAGGCAACACCTGTTTTTTGCCCAACGTCGTCTCTAAAATCGGCAGTAGGTGTTTTATCCAAGCACAATTGTGCCACTGTCGAGGTCAAACAGTATCCCCAACACATCATACGTCAGATAGCATTTCAGATAAATCAGCACGAAAAATAACTTCAGGCGTGTGCTTGCCAGCCTTGGCTTCTTCCCCGCCCTTTTTTTACGCTCACAACCCCGTTTGCTTCTGTCCGCATCCAAGGCTTTTTCATACAATCACCCAATAATTCGTCAAACTGCTTCAAGGTTAGACCTATCGTGGCTCTCATTAAGCGTTCTTTTTTGTCTATTCGATTCAAGTTAAGCATCGTTTTTTTTTGGAAGTTTGCTGTTGTAGGACGTTTTTACTTATTTTAGCGTTATTTGGCAGCAAATCTAGCTTTTTCCGCACGAGAAAGACTTGCTGATTGACGGTACTGAGCGCAACGCTCAAGTAACGGAAAAACTCAGCGTAAGCACTATTCAGGCAAACAAGGCTGTCACACGCGCAAAAATATCGTCATGGGGAATCTTGAAAAAAAGATTCTTTTTCTAAGCCCCACTAAGGCGGGTCACTATCACGATAAGAAACTCTTTGATAAAGAAACCTCCTTTCGATTTATTCCGCCCGACCGAACTCTGTGGCTGGACAAAGGCTTTCAAGACGTTCAACACCACCATAAAAACGTGATGATGCCCAAGAAAAAGCCCAAAAACGCACAGTTGACGACCGATGAAAAAGCAGAAAACCGTGTCATTTCAGCCCTTAGAATGCCGATTGAACACGTTTTTGCGGGCTTAAAACGCATGAATTGCTTGCGTCACGTTTACCGTCATCGAAACGGTCACGATGATCAATTCATCTTTTTGAATACTAGCTTATGGAATTTGAATGTAGCGTGTAGATAATCGATAAATTCACAGGAGGCGGTTTATTTGGCAGCATTTCTAAAGGAGTCGTCAGTCAGGATCATGATGCCCATTTTTGTCTTTGCGCCGCCGAACATTGCACCGAGCGAGATAATGAGGCGAATCAAAGGAAAGTGTTCGATGAAGTTGTTTGAAAGTTTTCCTGATTTGAAAAAAGCGATAGTGGGGGCGACATTTTTGGGCAAGAGGCTACTTTTGCGCCACTTCTGGCGAATTGACCGAAGAGATGATTAAGAATTATCTGGAACATCACTTTGAACCCAAGGGCGATGATATAGCTAGCGCAATATAAATTGATTATACAGAAATGACCACAAAGCTAATAAAAATCTGTAGTTTTTAAGATTTTCTCTAATCATTTTGTTATGCCTTAGCTTATACAACAGGACGGAGACATAAACGGGGCTTGTGACCCGTATCCCGACTTTAGTCGTTATATTTAACCCACCAGCTTTAGCTTGTTAAGTTATCATTATCTACTCAAGATTTGAAAATAGTTCACATCAAAACCGCAGTGTGGACTCGTTCTGCCTATCAAAATTCGTGTTATCTAACAGAATAAACTCATGCTACCTTGATCATTTCAGTCGCGAATGTAAGTAGTTAAACCTAAGTTTTCAGGTATCTTGTTTTAAATAAACCTATAAAATACAGTATCTTACATAATTTATATTCCATGAAACTTTGTTTTAACCACTTAGGTTTGTCTGATTATTATAACGTATATCCTGCTGCGCGTGCATCGCTATAAAACATTTTGACCGTATCCAAAGAAAACTCATCCAGATTATATCCAACTTGAGAAAGCTTCTTTAGTATATCGTTGGTGACCGTTATGATATGGCATCCAATAGCATCTGCTTGGAATATATTTAAAAGTTCTCTTGGACTTGCCCAGATAAGTTCAGCTGCGGGTGATGCTTTTAGTAATTCAACTGCGTCAGTCATCAAGGGTATAGGATCGCGTCCCGTATCAGCAATGCGTCCTGCAAATACTGACACATAACTCGGTACATCTGGATTCAGTACAGCAACCACATCACGCACTTGATCTAACGTCATCAATGCGGTGACGTTCAATTTAACTTTTTGTGATGCCAATTTTTCAACAAGGGCATAACAGGTCTCCTTTTTGGTATTGGTGACGGGTATTTTGACGTAAACATTATCACCCCAGCTAGCAATCTCGCGTGCTTGACGTTCCATATCAACAAAGTCATCCGAGAACACCTCAAAAGATAATGGCTTATCTCTGATCTCTGACAGAATTTCCAGAGCGAATGATTTATAGTCTCTAATCCCCGCTTTGTTCATCAAGGTAGGATTTGTCGTCAATCCCTTGATGAAAGACTTTGCATACATATCCAGCATACCTTCCTTGTCCGCTCCATCTGCGAAGATTTTTATATTCAATTGTTCAACGGTCTTCACGGTCTTTCTCCACTGATAAAATTATTTGAGCGGCTTCAAATAAAGAGCCTGCAACAAAATCGTATGAATCTGGCTGTTTTTCGTTATAGCCATAGTCGATAAAAATGGTCTTACAACCAGCGTTTTTACCAGCTTCCACATCCCGCCAACGATCACCAATCATGTAGCTTTCGCTTAGGTCAATGTTAAATTTAGCCGCACCTTCGTGTAACATCCCCGATTTAGGTTTTCGGCACTCGCAGCCGTCACCGCTATCGTGATAACACATAATGAATTGATCCATCGGCAACCGCTCACCAAGATAGGAATTAATAGACTCAACGGTGTCGCGTGTCAGTGTGCCGCGTGCTACATCAGGCTGATTGGATACAGTAATTAATATATATCCTGCGGCTTTCAGACTCAAGAGTGCTTCGGTAACACCTGATAGGATTTCAACTTCAGCCAGCTCTCGTGGTGGATAGGGTAGTCCGTCGCGTACCAAAGCACGATTCAATACACCATCACGATCAAGGAAAATAGCACATGCCTTCTTGGTAACATCTAAGCTCATTTAACCTCCGACTCCCACTTGGTATCATTGGCTTTGAGCTTGGGGTGTGATACTAATAAGTGCCATACAACTGCCTGAAATGCTTCAGAGTGCGGAGTAATTGTCGCTACGTTTGCTGTCGGAATGATAACGCAGACATCAGCCACTTTTGCTGTATAACCGCCATTGCGTCCCACAATACCCGTTATTTTAGCACCTACCGACTTGGCATACTTTAGTGCCTCAACCAGATTTGGACTGATGTTCTTTTCCAAATCACCGCCCCCAACAGACAAGATGAATAGTGTATCCTTTGGATTTAATCGACTGATTTTTAACCATTCGACAAATATAGTAGCCCAACCTTCATCATTGGTTCGAGCGGTCAATTCTGATACATTGTCGGTAGGGGCATAAGACTCAATGCCCACTATCTTACGAAAATCGTTCACTGCGTGAGAACAGTTGCCCGCGCTACCGCCAACACCTAGAAAAAATATCCGCCCTTGATCTTGCTTAACAGTCGCCAAAAGCTCTGCCATCTTTTCGATAGCATCTATATCTATCGTATTGAGGATGGTGATGGCTTCATTAATATGCTGTTGTGTGTAATTCATTTTTCAATGCCTCTGAAGATATTCTTCTGTCTCTTTCAGCCCCTCAAGGGAGCCAATTTCATAAAATCGCTCAAATACTTCATAACCAGCCAGTCGTCCATCTAAGGATAGGCGGTGATAAAGCTCAGCGAGGTCAAATGCTTGGTCTTCAGGGTAGTCTAGCAGCACATCGGCTGATAGTACGCCAAGTCCGTAATCGATATAAGCCATGTTTTCAGAGGGGGCGTGCTTATTGTATTCAATCAATTTACCTTCACTGAACAGCACATTGCTCCTATCCCAGCGGTCGCCATTTTTAAGCACCGTCATCAGTGTTGGCTGATCGTGTGCTAGGAAACACTTTTCGACATCAATGAACCCAATGGGCAGATAGGAATCCCCATAAAATACGAAAAAGGCATCACCCAGTAATGGTAATGCCTTTTTAATTGCGCCGCCCGTACCCAATAAACGCTCACCATCATAGGAATAGTCAACTTTAAGCCCAAACCGTTGACCATCTCCAATCAAGTTTTCAACCTGTTCACCTAGATAGCCGAGGCACAACACAATATGCGCCACACCTTGGCTATGCAAATAATCAAGTTGCCATTCAATAAAGGGTCGCCCCGCCACTTCAACCAAAGCTTTCGGAATGGTTTCTGTAATAGGTCTCAGACGCTTAGCCAGACCACCCGCTAAAATTGCGACGGGCAACATTAGGATGACAATACGACTGAGCTACCCTCAAAATCAAAGCGGAATCTAACTTCCTCAAGCCCTGCCTTAGTCATCGCGTGTCTTAGCTTGTTACGATCCTTCGCCATAAACATCAAGAATCCACCACCGCCTGCACCCACTAGCTTGCCACCCACTGCGCCATTATTCATGGCTAAGTCATACCACTCATCAATTTGAGGATTACTCATACCAGTAGATCGTTGCTTTTTATGTAGCCAATGGGTGTGCATAATCTCACCAAAAGCCACGGTATCACCCTTTTCAAGCGCGTCCTTACTCTGATAGCCCAATTCCTTAACATAATGGAGATTTTTGAGCATATCATCATCACTGACTTTAGTGCGGTCGTTCTGATCCTTTAAGATACTACCCGCACTGCGCGAATATCCTGTAAAAAACAGCAGTAAATTATCTTCCAGATCAAAATAGGTATCCATGCCTATATTCAGTGGTCTTGCCGTCACTCTATCATCCTTGTGAAAAGTAAAGCAGGTTACACCACCGAATGCAGCCGCATATTGATCCTGCTTACCAACAGGCTCACCCAAACGATCAATTTCGATGTGACAGGCAAGCTCTGCCAACTCCTCTTGGTGCAGAGGTCGGCGACGATGGGCATAAAGAGCTTTTAACAACGCTGTAGTAAAACTGCCAGAAGATCCAAGACCTGTACCCGCTGGAATATCCGCCAAGGTAGTAATTTCTATCTGCGGTGTCTTGAAATCAAGCAACCGCAAGGATTCACGAATGATAGGATGTTTAACATCGGCAATGTGATCAACGTGTTCCAACTGTGAGTATTTGAGATAGATACCTGATGTAAACGGACGCATCACATTCACATACACATACTTATCAATAGCTGCCGCTAGCAAAAACCCCTCATGCTCACGGTAATAAGATGGCAAATCAGTGCCACCGCCGCCTAAGGTAATGCGTAAAGGACTACGCGCAATGATCATAACCAGACTCCTTATAAATTTGTTCAATAATTTTCAATGCCGCATAAGCATCACTTAACCCAGATGCTGGAAGACGATTCAGACGAATATCATCATAAAAATCAGCTATCTCAACGTCCCAAGAATTATCAGTCATGGGGAATTCCCAAGATGTTGTTTCTGGCGGACCCATTTCAGGTAACATTTTGTAATGAGTGAGCCGTTCCACACCATAACTGCCACCTAGTCCTGAAATATCTAGCTTGCCATCCCGACCATAAATTTCCATTGAAAACATATTTTTCCACTCAGTGCATGAAGCATGAAGAAATGCGACCTGCTGCTTCGGAGTCTTAAGTATCATGAAACCATTGTCATCAACGGGCATATCCCAGTAGTAGGTATGAGCAAAACCTTGTATCTCAGTAAAGTCTCCGAGAAACCAACGTGAAAGGTCAATCAGATGCGGTCCTTGATCAATTAATTCACCACCGCCAGAAAGTACGGGATTCGCACGCCACTCCCTGTCGTAACCAATTCGCGCACCATGCCCGTAACGAGCGCGGATAAACATTAATTCGCCCAGTTCGCCAGAATCAACAATATCTTTTGCCTTAAGCAAGGCGCGATGATAACGGTGGTTAAAGCCCACATGAACTTTGACACCGTGTTTTTCAGCAGCGATTATTACTGGTTCCAGTTCAGCCGTCGAACGTGCCGCTGGCTTTTCCACCAGTATGTGCTTACTTGCCTCGACCGCAGCCAGAGTGATTTCAGCTAATGAATCGTGCAGGGTGGCAATAATAACAATCTCAATTTCGGGGAGAGCCAAAAGCTCTCGCCAATCAGTAAAAACTTTAGCTCCACTGCTACCCGCAACTATTTTTGCCTTGGCTTCATTAATGTCTGCACAAGCGAGTAGCCTTCCATCACCCAACGCTTTGGATCGTTTTTGACCAATCAAGCCGCAACCGATAATACCAATACCGTAACTCATTTATCACCCCACAAAAAACCACGATCCCGCCCAGCAATGCGGCGCAGGGTGTAAACATCGCTTGACGATAATTCATTCTTATGCTCAGACCAATGCTCCCAGTTATCCCAAACCGCGCTAATGAGTTTTCCAGTGATACCATCGCTCGCCGCAGATGCAAGAAATAAAGCCAAATCGGCACCCAGACCCAACTGAGTACCTCCTGCTTCTTTTTGTTTTAACGAACGCTCATAGAAATCCTTGCCCACTTTTTCAGGACCCGCTTCGAGAATCTCACCAAGCATACGGGTGTTTAAAGCACCTGGCGCAAGCGCATTTACATCAATACCACTGCCACGAACCTCTTCAGCAAGTGTTTCAATAAACCGAACTATCGCCGCTTTAGACACTGCATAAGCACTGATTCGCGGTAGCGGGTTGGTTGCCCCACCACCCGAAAGCTGAATCACTTTTCCGTAACCTTGCTCTTTAAAATGCGGCAAAATCGCCCGACACATTAAAACTGAACCAAAAACATTAATTTCAATCGCTTTAATCCATTCAGCCCAATCAATTTCTTCAATTTCACCTTTGGGTCCATAGACACCTGCGTTATTCACAAGAATATGGCAACCGCCAAGCTGAGTGAGTGTCTCGTTCACCAGAGCCTGTACATCCGTTTCAACCGAAACATCACATACTTTGATCAAGACTTTTTGCGTAGGTGTTACCAACTCACTGAGATTGCTCTGAACTTCCTGTAGCAAAGCGGCATTGCGTGCGCATAATATCACATCAGCTCCTGCCAGCACATAGCTTCTGGCAATTTCCAGCCCCAGTCCTTGATTGGCACCTGTGATAATCGCCACTTTTCCTAATAATACTTTTTCCATACTTATCCCTCGCTTGTCAGTGGCGTACCGACGGCAACGTATCCCAACCCCAAAGACACCACAGCTGTTTGCAGATGTCGGTTAGCATCAATGATGACAAGATTAGGCTTAGCAGCAGAGAGCAGATTTGCAGCTTCTTGACGAAATTCCAGCCACTCAGTACCAACGACTAGCACATCCGCCTCAAGTACCGCGTCTAATGCGCTTGCATAGCTGACTACATGACCGAGCCAACTTTCGGGTAACTGCCGAACAACTGGATCATGCACCTGCACACTAGCTCCCCGCTCTATTAACCAATCGCATAACTCTACAGCAAGAGAGCGGCGCAAGGTATCTGTATTGGGCTTATAGGTTAATCCCCAAATAGCGACCGTGACTCCTTTTAAGTCAGGGAATCTCTCCAGTAATTTACGACGTACCCAATTCTTGTGTTCATCATTACTGACCTTGACCGAGGTAAGGAGTGGTGTTATCAACTGTTTTGCTTGGCTTTCTATTCCAAGAAATTCAATATCACGAGCTAACGTACCCCCCGCAAATGGTCCACCAGGAGAAAGATAAGCCTTAGAACCAATCCGTGTTTCAGTTTTCAATCCGCGTTCGACTTCTTTAGCATCTGCGCCAACCAACTCGCAAATCGAGGCTATCTCATTAGCAAACGTGACTGATGTTGCCAAAAATGCGTTAATTGCGTGCTTGGTCATTTCTGCCGATTCTACGGACATCCATTCAATTCTGTCGGTGATGGGCAGTAACAATTTTTCCAGTTTGCTCCTTGCCTCTTCTGTACGCACACCAACCACTATTCGATCAGGATTTAAAAACACATCCAATGCTTTGCCTAAACGAAGGTTTTCTGGGGAACAGGCAAAGCTAAGATGTTTATTCGCTAGATTCTCACAAGCAAAAGCTTCAAGCTTACGAATCGAGCCAACTGGCATTTGAGAGGACACTAAAACAACAGTGCCATCGGACAGCACTGGCAAGATACTTTTAATTTGATTCAGAACAAAATCGACATCGGCTCGATCGTCATCATCAACGGGGGTATCAAAGGTGACCCATAGCACCTCAGCATCAACAGCCGCATCAGTTATGGTAGTCGTAAAACGCAATCGTCCTTTGGTAATTCCTGTTTGTAAAAGATCATCCAAATTAGGTTCAAAAAGCGGAGCCTTACCTTGATTCAAACTATCAATAGTTTTTTGATCTGGATCGAGTCCTACAACATCATGACCAACGGATGCCAAGCCAGCAGCAGTTACTGAACCCAAATGCCAGAGACCTTGCACACACACTTTCATCATCAATCCCTCGCCTCGAATACCCATTCATTTTCGCGTAAATATTCAACTGTCTTAATCACGCCATCACGAATACTTAGCTTTGGTTTCCATCCTAGTGACTGAATCTTTTTCGTTTCCAGAAAAATGAATGGATTATCACCAATCCAGCCACGGTCGCCGCCCGAATAGTCTAACTGCGGCTTAAGACTCAATTCTTCGCAAATCCAGCCGATAGAATCATTAAGTTCGCAATAGCCATCGACACCCAGATTAAAGATATTGACCTTATCAGTGGCTTTATCCATAGCCAGCAAGATGGCATCAATGCAGTCTTGAACATACAAGTAAGATTTCCGTTGTTTGCCATTACCAAGCACTGGCAAACGCGAAGGATCAGCTTTCAATTTTTGGTAGAAATCGAAGACATGACCGTGGGTATAACGTTCACCGAGGATGGAAACGAAGCGAAAAATCCAAGATTGAAAACCAAAACCTTCGCAGTAAGCAGCAATCAAGCCTTCTCCTGCTGCCTTAGACGCACCATAAAGCGAGGTCTGAATAGGAAATGCTCCATCTTCTGGCGTTGGAACAACAGGTGCTTCGCCATAAACCGAGCCAGTTGATGAAAAGGCGATTTTTTTAATGTCATTTGCCCGCATAGCTTCCAGAACATTGTAAGTAGCAATAGTGTTTTGCTCCAAATCCTTGCGCGGATGTTCCGTGCCGAAACGAACATCGGCATTCGCCGCAAGATGAAAAACCGCGTCGCCACCAATAAATGCCTGCTTCAATGCGTCAAGATCAAGCAAATCACAACAAACAAGTCGGAAACTTGGACACGCTAACGCCCCTTCGAGGAACCGCCGCTGACCTGTGGAGAAATTATCAATCCCCGTCACTTGATGACCCTCTGCTAACAAACGATCAACCAAGGTACTACCGATAAAACCAGCACAACCTGTCACAATAAAATTCATTTAAAACTTTCCTCTCGAATATTTTGTGCATCATAATCAGTTTGAGATAATGAGGAATCATTCCTGTGCAATAGAAGAAATGGCAGAAATATTGAGCCAATTAATGCCGAAACCATCATTATCGCCCCACTAAGCAATGATACAATTAAAACTAAATCAGGGTTCATTGCTGATGGATAGTGGCTGAATATAAACAACATCGTAGCCTCCCGACCTCCAAATCCCTGATAAAAAAATGGTAGATTATTAACAATCAGAATCGCTGGGGTAAAAACGAAAAAAACCCAAAAGCTGATATCTACAGAAAAACCTCGTGCTAAACACCATAAACTAATCGCTGAGATAATTGTATTTGCCAGCGCAAAACCCAAAAATAAAAGCACCATCCTTGGATTTTTCATTAAATGATGCATACCATTAAACAAACTTCGTAAGCGTGCAAAAAGCTGGATATTATTGACTAATTTTGAACCAAGAAAGATTGTTGCCGTTGTACCCAAAAAAACTACCAAAAAAGCGATGCCCCAATAATCAGCGAGTTCAGAATTCATGTTGGCAGGAAGAATCAAAAGGAATATACCTGCAAGCCCAAGCGTATAAATTAACCCTACAGCACGATCAATAAGTACTGCTCGAACCGCCAATGATAAATTTGAAACTCGTGTGGTACGCAATAATGCCGCTCTAATACCGTCAGAAAAAGCAGGCGAAGGCACAGCCAAAGATAAGAATGAACTTACCCAAACTATAGGGAGAACTTGCAAGAAATTACAGGAACACGCCTCGTCAAAGGATAAGACATAATTTAAGCGCAGTGTATTTAAAGGATAGCTAAATATCAAACCACCGAGAGCAATTAAAACCCACATAAGGCTGACATCCTCTATTTTCGCCATGATAATGGCGGTGTTTGCATTCCCTGAGAATTTACTGAGTACCAGCCAAAGACACAATCCACTAATTGCTAGCCCCAAAAGAAGGCGCGCCACTTTCATCATGGAAGTCTCCCAAGTTTTGAATTTTCCAGTGGTTCATTAGCCAGTTGAATATCTTTCTGAACCCAAGATATACCATCTTTTAAAAAGGAAACTTTTTTTCCTTCAGAAAATGATCTGGCTTCATAGTTGACAGGAATTTCAGTGGGATGAAATCCTTTTCGATATAACTTTATAACTAACTCGTGATCGAAATCAAAACGTTTATAGCGAAAATTTAGCCCATAAATACAATCTCGGTAAAAAACCTTGTACATCGTAAAAGGGTCTTTCATTTTTGCCCCTATTAAGATATTTATTAAGCCAACAAAAAAAATATGCCCCAAATTATAAAAATTAGCAATAATCGGCATATCATTGAACTTTCGCATCTTCCAATCACCCGTATGCCGAGAACCTAGAACAAACGAGGAACGCCATGATGTTAACTCCTCAATTAATGCGTCATAATCATTAATATCGTATTCAAGATCCGCATCCTGAATCAGGATAATGTTTCCTTTAGCTGCCACAATTCCCTCGCGTACCGCGTGTCCTTTACCATTTGGACTTTCTTGCCAAATAATATCTACTTTTTCATGCCCATCATATTTTGCGACAAGCTCTTTCGTACCATCAGTAGAATTACTTTCTACAACAATAATTTGAATATCAACGCCAGCAATTTCTTTGCTTATAACGCGATTAATAGATTCATCGAAAGTAGAAAACTCGTTGAATACAGGCATGATGACTGAAACCATAGGTCTTTCGCGTATTATGCCAATTCGTGCGGAAATAATGACTAGATGAGACCCGTATTGTTCATTCTCTGGGTCACTAAGCCAAATTTGATCAAAATTTGAAGCAAGAAGTAATTTGTAAAATGCGTTCCAGTCTGGCCAAAACCTTGCAGGAGATTCCCGCATTATCAGGGATTCGCGTAACCATTTGTGATTTCCACCTGCAAGTTCAATCAGAAACACTATGTCTTGAGATGCGTTCATTCGCTCTCGCAATAAATGCAATGTTGCAAGGGGATCAATCTGATCTAAGAGGTGATCATCAACAACGATACTGCCTTTGCCGATGGAATGTGTAACTAGAGATTCAAAATCAACCACATCTAGCCGATCAGCAGAGCATATTTTTTCAAATAATAATTGTAATGACTTATTACCCCCTTTTGTGGTGATAAGGGTAATCCTTTCCTTTGATTGGCTTATTAAATCTGTTACACGCGATATAGCTTTTGTGGAATACTGGAAAATATTCTCATGCTGTGGAGTAAAGTCAATATCTTCCAGCAATCCACAATTAGTGCAATGAACAACACGGGAATGCGCCTTAGAATAAACATAAGCACGATGACTACAACCACACAATAAACACTGTTCTAAACTCATTATTTTTCTACATCTGTTCTTGTGCTAAAGGTTTTTTCGCAATTGCAAAAAACTCCCCAATATTGATATTTACTGGAGCATTTCCAATACATGATGGAATTAGTTTCGCAATATAACTATAAAATTTGGAAATAACGGGATTGGTTTGGGATAATTGTCCAAATAAATAATTCAGTGTTAGTGTTTTCTTTGCGGGTAATACCTCAACATCCTCAAAACCAGCTTCTATTAAGAGAGTCTTGATAGAACGTTTACTGAATAAAAAGGTATGCTGCATGGGTTGAAGCATCGACCAGTTACTACCCATGACATAGCGAAGAAAATGATCTGTATCAGGTGCAGTTATTGCAACAACGCCTTCTGCATTAAGAGCATTGTAAAGATCGCTTAAAAAAGCCTTAGGGTTCTGTGTGTGTTCGATGATGTCATAAGCAGTCACTACCTCATAACACGCCCCGTATTTGCGTATATGCTCATTTGCATCTGCATGAGAAATTTTATCCCTCACACTGTCTTTGGCTATAGCTATAGCTTCCGAGGATAGTTCTACACCTTGAACATCAAATCCAAAACTCTGTGCAACCTCAAGAAAAAACCCTACTGAGCAACCAACATCTAATAAACGACCGCTTACTTTGCCATATTGCTGTATATATTTTAACCGCAGTTCGGCTGTTTTCTTTTTAAGGTGTTCCATTTCAAAATAAGCACGATATCTTCCTTCCTTATATTCATGCTGATTAAATATCTCCATCTCAGCTACTGTCGGAAGCATCGACTGAAAAATAATGCCATCTACTGGTTCAATGTAATACACTGCCCGACCTTTAGTAGCATAATATTTGGCGGGTAAGTTATTTATTGGGCATACCACAACTTGTGAATTCATATAATAATTTCTCTATTAATTACGCAATCTTGAAACACGGCTAGATAAAAACAATCGGTATAAAGGTCTTGATATTATGCGGTCAAAGCTTATCCACCATGAAAAAAAACGCCAATATTCTGGAATAAATACCAACTTCCTACCTAAAGCAACTGCCTTAACCACTCCGTGTATAACATCTTCGATGGGGGTCACGATTGATGTTTCAGAACCTGCTTTTCGGGTTTTATAGGAATCATGATTAAAAAATGGGGTGACAACCCTACCCGGACAAACACTCAGTACATTTATACCAAATGGTCTTAACTCTATTTCCAATAACTCGGAAAAGGCTAACATTCCAGCTTTAGCTCCCCCATAAACAGCATTCGGCGTAATAGGAAAAGCACCTGCCACAGAAGCAACGTTAACAATACACGCCTTAACTTTGGATTTTATGATATAGGGGATAAAAGCACGAGTAACCCGTAAAAAGCCAATAAAATTCACATTGGCCGTTTCTTCAACTTCCTCTTCCGTCATTTGATCGAAGGTATGATAATACGCAAAACCAGCATTATTTATGATGATGTCTGGACAGCCTACATTAACAATCACGTTATCAACCATAAGCTTTACCTGCGCCAAGTCACCAATATTACACTGCAATGGCAAAATGTTTGAGTGACATTCTTTAACGACAAGCCCAGATTCCGCCTCTTTTAAGCGGTCAATATCATTAGATACGATGACTATATTTTTGGCAACCCCATTAATATATGAGGCTATTCCGAATCCGATTCCAGAAGAGCCGCCAGTAATAAGAACTGTTTTATCAGTCCAATGTTTTAAATAGCTATCAACCATTTGAATGCTCCACTATTTCATTGGGAATGGCTATTGCCAAAACATTTTTTCCAAATTTTCCACCCACTAAAATATCCATTACTTTGGTGACAGGTAATAAAAATCTATCATAAAACCTTAAAGAAGCTCGTGATGGTTCACCGTTTTTACTTCCTATATACTTAAAAATGAAAGAGAGTATAAACCCCATCGAATCACAGTAGCGTATATGCTTTACGGTAAAACCACTCAATTCAAGTTTTCTTTTTAACGTTTCTTTTTTATACCTTCTATGATGTCCAACCGTTTCGTCCATTGATGACCAAATAATTTCAAAAGCTGGTACAAAAATAATCAATAAACCTGAATTTTCCAATTTTAATTTTATATCTGAGAGAGCCTTTACGTCATCTTCAATATGTTCTAATACATTGGATGTGAAAATCACATCATATTTTTTTGTAACTTCATTATTAAGTGCCGAATATGATTTAAACCCCCTTTTTTCAATAAATTCTCTTTGCTCGGTGTCTATTTCTACACACTCTGGCTTTAAACCTGTGGTCTCAAAAAATAATTTAGATAAAGTTCCTATACCAGCACCAAAATCCAATACTTTGGTTTGACTGTTAATCTGCACATTACATAAAAATTTGTTGATTATCCATTGATTGTAATTTTTTAAATCCTCTTCACCATTTAGCAGAAGATGTGTGCCTGAATATTTCATATTGACATCAGATTGAGTAGGAATTAATTTTTTGGACATACGCATTATACACGCTCACTCTCAGCGCTTATCGGAATCCCAACGAACATCCTGATAAGGAGGGGCAACAATGCCAATCCAAATAAACATATCCATAGTGCTTGATTAAGTTTTTCTGGTCTATAGGTAAAACTTACATCATATTTCCCTGCCTTACTTACCCATATTCCCTTTGATGCTTCATTGACCCGTATATAGTCAACTTTCTCACCATTTACAGTCGCAACAAAGTCGTTAGGATAATAAGTTTCGCCAAGTACAATGATACCAGAACTACTCGCATCAATGGTAAAATGGATACTATTGTTAGTCAACTTATATTCTCCTGCGGACACCACTTGGTAAGGATTACTATTGCTTAGCCCCCCTTGCGGAATAAATTGACTTTCTACTGCGGCAAAGGGTGTACGCGCTTTATCTGCCAATGCTTCTAAAATATCCGATGGTTTATGCACCTCTACTATTTTATTTACGAAGAAAGCCCTTGGCCAGACGGACGGTCTTTGCCAGACATCCAAATCGCTAGAGTGTACTAATTTCATGTCTTGAGGCATTTTAGTATTAGGCGTAGTTACCATAAAACCTATCCCAAGAAAATCTAGTGCCGCTGCTCGACTTTCAATTTGCCCATTTGTGATTAAATGCAACCAGCCCCATGACCTGACGACTGGGTAATCAACAAGGGTCAAAAGTTTTTGGTAATCCTTACTTCTCAATGCCTCAACAGGTACGATTCCTTCCAGACCCAATCTAGCGTTAAATCCAGGAAATAATACATATCCTTCGCCAATTACTCGTGTAGGTATCGAAGTTTTATCCATCTCATTTTTAATGTATTCGATGGCAGTTGACTTATTGGAAAAATTGGGACGCTCCGTCGGATTTGTCACATAAGTATCAATCATTTCTACGCCTGTCATCAAATGCAATCCATGACGAATATGTAATACCAAGAAGCAGCACGTTAATATTATTAACGCCGCGCATTTTTTCCGAACATCTGATGCTGAGTATTGGTATAGCTGGATAAACCCAATCAGGGTTATAGAAAAAATAATTATTATTACAAAGATGCCCCCCTTCCAATGCCATTCATTTAATCCCGAAATAAACCATAATCCCAAAAAGCTTGAAAGTGAAAAAATCAGAATGGTCTTCTTCAATTTTTCGGATGCCACCAGGTAATCACGAATCCCATACCCGGCAATGATTAAAGCCAGTACCATCATAGGCATTGAAAAGGTATCGCCTATATGTATTATTTTATTGATAAAGGGAATGGCAATCAGGATTGATACAGGAATCAAGCCATAAGCAGCAGCCATTGCCACGATAAATAACCCCCAACTGGCATAGACCATAAGCGATTGACGGAGACGTAAACTCAAAAAAGAGCTTACCATACAAAATAGAACAAATAGGTTGACTGATGGCCCTGTAAGATAATTATTAAAATACTTTTGGAAAAAGAAATTATCGAAAAATCCAATGATAGACCACGACGGAAATGTCGAAATACTTGGAGTGTCATAAGCAGTGAATGCTTTACCTAAAGCGTCCAAAAATAGCAACCAATAAGGTGCTGTAATCATGGAAAGTGCAATTCCGATTCCACCAACCAGAACAAATGAACGCATCCTTCCCCATTTAGGTACGGTATACATCAAAAAACCAACTATCCCTAAAGCGTGTACAAAACACGCTGTGATAACACCTTCTTTAGGTGTTCCAGCATTGAGTTGTAGCCAAGTAATAACAGCCAGTAAAAAACCTTGCACAACACAACTCTTTATTTGTGGATTTGGTAAAGCCAAAAACCTCCCAAATCTGTCCCATTGCAACACAATCCAAGGTGCGTAAGTTAAAACAAAATAAGCAGGGTGGTTAAACCGATAGGCAAAGAAACCAAGAAAGCAACTAGAAAATGTAATCAACACGCCAGCCAATAATTTATCGGTTAAGCGAAAAACTAGCAGACCCATTCCAACTGCAAAGATTGCTTTGGACAGAACGAATTTAATATCCCAGCCAATAGCACTTTCACCCAGAAAAACTGGAATCCAATGCAGTACATCCCCAATTAATGAATAGCCTTGTGCAAATAATGGAATTCCGCCACCCACATACCGATTCCAGAACGGAAATTCAAAATCACGAAATAGCGAATTATGTTGCACAACGCTATTCGGAGCAATACTCCACGCTGATGGACCTAAATCTGTGCCACGAAAAGCTTCGCTGACTGCATCTAATGGAAATTCAGGAAACCACGGAGGACTACTATACAAAGCGTACACCCCAACAGGATGAACAAAACTTTTACCAAAAAATATCACGGGGTAACAACTGACAATTGCAGCAAAAAAACCAATAAATATTATCGTGTTTCTTGGATTTGCAACGGCGTAATCAAACAGTCGCTCTAAAAACTCATTAATAGACTCAGCAATTTGTTGGCGATATTTAGCCAAACCCATTAAAACGGTGAAACTTAATAGGAAATATCCAACGTATATCCACCCGTGCTGGACAAGAAAATCGACCCAACTGCTGCTTTTCCTCTCAAACGATGAGTTTTCTATGATTGTGATAGGGTCGTTAGCATTTTCTGCCGACTGAATAACTAACACATCGTTATCAATAACCATGTTGTCAATTTGCTGTACTGCTTTAAAAGACTGAATAGGAAAACTTTTGAGCGTATCGCCAGCAGCATTTTCAATGCCCGCTTTTTTTATCCTAAGCACTGTAGCCTTATCTATCGGATCGAATCTGATCGATTTTATGTCTTTAATTAACTTAGGTAAGCGAAGCGAATGCTTCTGATAAAATCCTGATCGGATGACTGGTATTAAAGTCGAATCACCCCCTGTGGGTCTTTGATTTGTATCAAAAAAAAGCTGACACACTCCTGTGGCACTCGATTCCATTTCAATTACAAAATATATTTTATTACTCAAACGATAATCTTTGTACCCAGCTACGCCAGCAATAAGCAGCGCACAGAAAGTTAATAGCAATAAATTTATACGCGTCATTTTAAAACTATTTGTTATTTTGTTAGAAAATTTCATTTTGAAAATTTTGGTATCCTTTATATAAACCCAAAGACAGGAAGCTTTATTTAATGGCTCGTCTTCCTACCCTATTTCTTATCTCTCTAAATTGATAAGTAGCCGATGGTTATTCCAATCCCGCTCACCTTGAGTCACTAGCAGAAAATCATTTGCATTTTTGTATAAGATAATTGCCAATTTCCTTTCTCCGCCTGTTAGTTTATTTTTGGGTATGAAAATTGAATCTTTCCAGATTGTTCCTTGTTTTACTTTCAATCTGTTCATTGGCTGTTTATAGTCTGCTTGAGCAAGGATGTTTCCAGTTGCATCAGTAAGATGAATGCCATTGGTGTAAATCAATTCTTGCTCAACAAGGCTTTCCCATGCAAGATCAACATACAATCCTTCAGCTTTCTGCTCAATTTTTATGCCACGCAATGCAAACAAATTACCAAAGCGCGTTCCTATCACCGATGTTAATTCTTTTGCAGTCATTGCATCAGCATCACACGGGCTGATACGCTTGACATTTCCCATCGAAAAATAAATTGAAACCAGCAAACAAACCAAAACAGTCGCCGCTGAAAGTGTATTTCGATTTAAATTAAGATGGTGATGCCATGATGCTCGCATCACTTTAGTTCCATGTATTTTATTTTGTCCACGTCCTAATAACAAACGCCTTCCAGGCATTTCAATTAATGCCCACATCAAATATGAAGCAAGTAATAAAATGACCCAGAAAATTACTAATGACAGCATATTGGATAACTGTAGAAGGTTAGCAATGTCAAGTTGATAATATATCAACAAAATTTGGTGTAATAAATAGAGTGAAAAACTTATTTCACCCAATAGAACTAACATTGGATGAGACAACCAAGCGGTGATTCGACCTCGTCCGATAGCTATAACATAAATTAGTAGCCCAAAAATAAACATTGAACCGCTGCTAAGTAGCCATTTTGCTGCGGGAAAACCTAGCCACGTTCCACCCACCCATCCTGCCAAAGGCGAAAAACGCATAGATAGTCCAACAAGAAAAATCACCCCTATTTCATATACAGAAGCATTAAGTTCGCTCCATTGAATGACGGCTACTTTTTTGCGCCAGTAAGAAGCCACAAAAATACCAAAAATAAACTCAAAAATTCGAGATAACGGGTGTATATATATCAAAGCATCAACACTTACCCAGTCATCATCGATTGATTTATAAGATGTTAATTGAAACCAATTTGATACTAGAATTAATGACAACACAATAATGCCAGAAGTTACTAATTTTACTAGCCACGTTTTATCCCATCGACGAATAAGAAAAGGGAAGGTTAAGTAAAAAAAGAACTCTGTTGAGATACTCCAGGCAGGCGCGTTATAGGAAAAGAAATACTTTGGTAAAGGAATCCACGCACTGACCATGAAAAGATGAGCTAATCCTGTTTGGTAGTCCCAATCTAATGACAATAACCAAAATGCAAAAATAAAACTAGCAAAGAAAGCAGGGTATATTCGTGCGATGCGTGCATGCCAAAAATGCTTTATCTCAGACCAAGTATCTAATTTTGGATAGACATAAGCCAAAATAAAACCTGAAAGCACAAAGAAGAAAGAAACGCCTTGATCTAATGAAAAAAAAGAGGTTTTACTAAGACCAAATAAACCACTCGAATGATAAATAACAATCATGGCAGCCGCGAAAAATCGCAATGAAGTTAGGGCATCAAGGCGTTGCTTTACTTGCATAATCTACTCTTTAAATTGATCAGTGAAAAGTACTCGTTAGACCCGCCTCAAATGAGACCTGTGGTGACCAAGCTAGATGCTCCAACACATTAGCAGGAACATCAAAGCTACGACTAGCCAAATAGATACGATTGACAGGGCGATTAAGTAACACTTCAATCGCGGCTAAAATATCATTCAAGCTTTTACCTTGTCCTGAGCCGATGTTAAACAGTCGTTCTTTACAACCATAAAACAACGCTTTTTAACAAGTTTCACGGGAGATACTGAAAAGCTAACAAGCTTTCGCAAAAATAGCGATGCTATCCTCTGGGTCGCCTACGCAAAATTGTCACATCCTGCCAACCGCGTAATCCACCTGGAACGAACTCAATAACATCGAAAAAATCTCGCGTCCATTGCTCTTTTATGTAAGTTTCATGGGTAAAACTGTTTCCATAATCTTCGCCAGCATTTGCCGCCTCGATCACGCCTAAACTATAGCGTCGATAATTAAATCGATTTAGGTCGAACGTGCTACGTAGCTCCTCTGCCTCTGCTTCCGACATCTGAAACATTTGCTGATGCTGGTTGGATTTACATATTATTTCAATTGCTGGGTATCCATGTGTTGTCAACAATACGATGCCGTTATCAACGGTAACTCTTGCCAATTCACCTAACCAAGCAAGCATTGATGTCTCGGATAGGTGAGTAAAAATCGACAACGAATAGATAAAATCGAATTGTCCTTCACTGAAATTAAGAGGTGGTATCGTCTCGTTGTCTGTCGTTGTAACCATTTTGAGATTATCCCGACACCACGCTACGAGGCTCTTATTTACATCAGAGCCATAGACATCGAACTGCGGGATTGCTTGAAGAAAACGAGTGGTTCTACCGCATCCACAACCGAAGTCTAGGATTTTTATCGTGTCGTGTATTTTGTGTGGCATATAGCGTTCCACATACGCTGCACACATTTCTGCATCTTTCAGCCCACTCCAAAGGAAAACGGATTCCGATGGTGCCGCGACAATACTTCGCAAATCAAATGGAGGAACAGGCGGCGCGAGATCTCGCAATTTATGGTCTGTAGAAACACCCACTGAATGAATCCACTCAAGAATTTTCTCACGTCCTAAAATATAACTCAGTGTTTCTATTTCAGGCTGTTGAGTTTTAAGCTCTTCCAGTCTATCAAACATTGCCTTAAACGTAATTTCTGCTAACTTCATGGTGCTTTCCTATATTTATTTTGCTTGTAAATCTGGTTGTATTCAGTGTCATAGGATACGCCGAGAAACTAAGTGCCAATCGCGACGGATGCGATTCCTTACCATCAGCACTATCCCTATCAACAGAACATATTATATAAATTTCTTTATCGCAATGAAGTGAGCGCGTCAAGACGTTGTTTTACTTGCATAATCTACTTTTTAGATAACCAACTCAAAGTACCCGTTAACCCCGCCTCAAATGATACCTGTGGCGACCAAGCTAGATGCTTTTGAGCATGAGCAATATCCAGCACATTAGCAGGAACATCAAAGCTACGACTAGCCAAATAGGTGCGATTGACGGGGCGATTGAGTAACACTTCAATCGCCGCTAAAATATCATTCAAGCTTTTACCTTGTCCTGAACCGATGTTAAACAGCCGTTCTTTACCTGAATAAAATGCTGCTTTTACCAGTGCGTCAACTACATTAGCAATGTAAATATAGTCACGCACAACAGAGCCATCGCCCCAAATTTCAATAGGCTGATTATGGATGGCACGATTCATAAATACAGCAACCGCACCTTGTGCGGCATTGGCACGTTGTCGCTCGCCAAACGGATTAGCCAAACGTAAAACACAGTAATTCATTCCGTGCAGAACTTCATATAAATGCAAATACTTTTCGATAGCTAGCTTGCCGATTCCATAAGATGAAACGGGATCAGTTGGATGGGTTTCAGAAATGGGAATAACCTGTGGCACACCATATACCGTACCACCCGAAGAAACAAACACGATTTTTTCCACACCTGCATGACGTGCAGCATCCAAGAACCTCAGTGTACCAACAACGTTGCTTTCTACGTCATAAACAGGATCATCGTTAGATGATTTAGGTAAGGTGGTTGAAACAAGATGAAAGACTATTTGACACCCATCAACAGCTTTTTCAATATCTGCCGTTGAACTAAAATCCCCCTGTATCCATTCGATAGGCTCTTGTTCAGTAAAAACGCGGTAAGGAGGGACTCCCAATCTGTCAAACAATCTGACAGAGTACCCAGCCGATAGCAAAGCATCACACAAATGTGAGCCGATAAATCCCGCTCCGCCTAAAATTAAAAACCGTTTTTTCATTATTGACCTGCAAATTTTTGAAATAACCAATATCTTTCTCTCGCCTCTTTAGTTCTTAGTTTGAAATGGTAGACTAAAGAACCTAATGACTGATTACTTATTTTGTATCAATTTTTCTACATTATTAACAAAACTATTGATGAGAAAATATTTCTCATATACTTTTCGACCTGCTGCACCCATAACAGTCAACTCATTGGGATTTTGTATAATCCAAGCCATTTTCGCTGAAAGTTCTTCTACGCATTTATTAGTAAATAGCAGTCCATCTTTCCTATCTTCCAATAATTGAGCGTGACCTATAACAGACGAACACAAACATACTTTAGAAAACATAAGTCCCTGCGTAATCACGATAGGCATCGGATCATCCCATGAGGCTGAGACCAATACATTTGTTTCAGCATAAAACTCCATGAGTTTATTTGGGGGCATATTTTCAATACATTCAACCTCAGCTATTAGCACGGTCTTAGCGAGCACTTTTTTATGAAATTTAACAGATTCATCAAAGGGAAGTGGTGATCCAATAATACGAAAAATAGCTTTACATCTTAATTCGTTAGGCAACTGTTTAATAGCATTTAAAAAAATATCTTGTCCTTTACGCGGCTCCACTGAGCCAATAATAGAAAATACAATTTTCCCTGTGGGATGAGGGTGATGTGGCAAAGCCGTATCCTCGCAACCGTAAAATAGCAAATGCAATTTATCGGGTGGCGAATATTTCGACACAAAAGGAAAACAAAGTGGACTACCCAGCCAAACAGATTCGCAAACTGCAAATAATAAAGGTAAGTCATCTGTTATGTGTGTAACCGCAGTAAACCCTGCAACGGTTTCATGTATCCACCATATCAGATGCTTGGCTATGCCTCTAAAGTAGCGAATAAAGCCAAAAGAAGCGAGTGATACTACAATAACCTTTTCAAAACTTGCTATAAAATTGCAAGCATCCAGTGAGTACTCTTTGTATTTAAACAACAGAGGATCAATGATAACAGGAAATCCTTCTTGTTCAAACTCTTCGCGTATTAAGCCGTCTTTAGGAGATATAACGACAGGTCGTATCCCATAAAGGGAAAAAAGAGCGCGAGCCAAATATAAAACAGCGTATGGAACTCCCGTACGAGAAAAATCATGCGTAACCAATAATATCTTATGCTTAGCTCCTAAATACTGGTGTTCAACTTTTTTATATGGAGTTTCCTCTAGTCTATTTGATAGCGTATTGGATGCTGTTGAGAAGAGTTGCGGTTGCTCTGCAATAACATCCATATATTCACGAATTGCAATCACAAATTTTCTACGATTTTCGCGATTTTTTAAAGACCATAAGGCACTTAGAAGTTTATATGATTTTCTTATCATGTGTTACGCAAGTGCGGAGTCGATAAAGCTTGTATTAAGAAAAAACTTTTTAACATCTAGGCAGATTGCATATTTACATGATAGGCAGTCTCAAGCTCATTCACATAGTCTAAAATTGATTTTGGTGGTTTACAGTTGGCACTCAGTCGTGTCAGCAAATCGGGTGTGCTGGCAAGTAAGCGTAATTGCTCAGTAAGGGCATTAATATCACCTGCGGGAAATACCAGTCCATTTTGTTGATGTAGCACAACCTCCGACATTCCTGGAAAATCGGATGCAACAACAGGGCAATGGGCGGCGAAGGCAGAATACACAACAAGTGGCGTATTTTCGTACCACAATGAGGGAACTACCAGCGTATCTAATTCGCTTAAAACAGCAGCTATTTGGGTATTGGGAAATGTGCCGCAAAACTCAATGGATTCTATTTCTCCTGCTAAGGCTTTTAGTTCAGCATAATAATCAGGAAATTCATTGGGATTACCGTAAATTTTAAGCTGAAGATTTGGTAAATTAAGTTGTTTGAATGCGTCAATCAGAATATGACAGCCTTTATGCGGCGATAACGTGCCAATGAAACCAATGGTACGCGCCATACCAACACGTTGTCCGCTATGCTCATCATAGCCAGAAATATCGATGCCAAACGGCAATGGTCGAATTAGCTCAGCGTTGACTCCGTTATGAATCAGCGTTTTTGTCATCAGTTGCGTGGGTGAAAATATAACGTTGAGCCTGTTCAGTCGCGCTATAGTAAATGGACGGCGATTAGACATTGCCGCTATTTCGAGTGCCAGTGAGGATTTAGAGGTAAGAAATTTTTTAGTTAATGTGACTATCACATCAGCTACAGGGTTTGGAATTAGTGGCATATATTTTTTTACCCGCTCCCCTCTAGTAAGTATAGCGACGTGTTTAACACAATTACCACCCGCCTTACTTGATCCTGCACACATACTGTCATCATTAAGTAATAACTGGCACGTTGGGCAAACTGCCCAAAAATCAGTTGGAGTAAAATAAATTGGAATGTTACTGGCTGTTGCCACATCAATTAAGCCAATACCCAAGCGACTAAAGTGGAAAAAGTGAACAATATCAGGCTGAATTTCTTCCACTATCTGAGTGAAAAAACGCGATGCCAAATGATTATTGTATTCAATTTCCGTGACTACTCGTTGGTCTGCTAACGGTTGTATCGCATGGTGATAGCGATAAACAGCAATGCCTTCTATTTCATAGCGATCCAGTCTCATTTCATCCGATAAAACTTGTTGCGCTGGAAACCCTGTAAAAACAAAGACCTCATGACCACGCTGTAGCAGCTCTTTCGCCACGCTAAAAGTGAGTACTTCCGTACCTGATTTATATTCAGGAAAAAACTGATGAACTGTTAGTAAAATTTTCATGGTAATTTACACGCCTGTTACTGAATTAGAAACATTTTGAATTTCATCTTGAGCTGCCTGATATTGAGAAAAAACACTGAATAAATTTAGAATCGGGGCTTTAAATAACATTTGCATTTTTTGAACCAATCGTTTTTCGTTCTGAAAAATATACACCATATCTGCACTTGAGGCATAAAGCCAAGACCGCCATACTCCTTTTATGCTAGGGACTAAATGTAGACCAAACATAGCATACAATTTACGGTGGCAGACGTAGGTACGCTTGTATTCGTAGCTTAGCGGTCTATTGTGGGAATGGATTACAGCGGCTTGCGACTCGTAAACAATTCGGTAGCCGCATTTAAGCACTCTTTCCGCCCAATCTATATCCTCGCCAAAGTTGACTTTTCCAAAACACTCTTGTTGCCAAACTGATTTTTTGATGGCGGAACAGACATTATCGAAATTACAGAACAAATATTTCTCCATAGGTGATAACGCTTCATACCAACCATTGTAAGGAACAAAGCGCGTCTCAGATTGAGTACGCCCCGTCAACCAGCCATTTAAGTTGCGTTTAGTCAGTACGTCTGCATCGGGCTGTGGGATTTGCCGTGCATAAACACCTGCAACAGCGGCATCTTCGAGTGAAGATAATAACGTTTGTAACAAATTTGCATCATTAGGTATGGCATCTTGTACGATAAGAATAACGTATTCTGAATTGGCTTGCGCTATACCATAGTCTCGTGTTGCACCATGATTAAATTCATGCGGTGCAATTTCAAACACTTTCGCGCCTGCTTGCTTAGCCATTGCAACGGTATCATCTTCAGAGCCAGAATCAACGACAATTAGCTCAACACAATCCCACAACGTTTGTTCGGCTAAGGCATTGAGAACTTTACGAAATAAATCGCCGCCATTTTTTGTTGGTATCACAACCGAGCAAACAGGACTCTGTACATCACTGGTGATCTTTATTGTACTCATAACTAATTAGCAGATTCTTCTGTAGGATGGCTATCGCAAGCAAGGTGCATGAGTTTATTCATGAAGTTGTGACCATAATAACCTTGGATCGCGGATGAGTCGATATAAAAGGCGTAGAGGTCGAGTGAATCGCCAAGAACGTGACGTACAAATTTCATGGATTGTTTCATCTCGCTCATCGAGTATTGTATTTAGCTCATTGATTGTTATATTACGCTCATCGAGTATTGTATTTAGCTCAATGATTGTTATATTACGCTCATGGAGTATTGTATTTAGCTCATTGATTGTTATATTACGCTCATGGAGTATTGTATTTAGCTCATTGATTGTTATATTACGCTCATGGAGTGTTGTATTTAGCTCATTGATTGTTATATTACGCTCATGGAGTATTGTATTTAGCTCAATAGTTGTTATATTACGCTCATGGAGTGTTGTATTTAGCTCAATAGTTGTTATATTACGCTCATGGAGTGTTGTATTTAGCTCAATGATTGTTATATTGCGCTCATGGAGTGTTGTATTTAGCTCATTGATTGTTATATTGCGCTCATTGAGCGTTATATTACGCTCATGGAGTATTGTATTTAGCTCAGCAATGACAGCAATCTGAGTCTGAATTTGATCACTAAAAACGTGATCCTGTTCTGCATAAGCCTGAATTTCTTGCCGTTGCGCTTCAATATAATCAATAAATTCGTGTTGTTGGAACATTGAAAAAACATCAAATTCTCCAGTCAATTTGATTAAATCGGCATAAGAAAAAGCATAAAGCTCTGTTATTTTTTTATGGCGAGCTGCATCATTAAGCAATTCAAACAACCAATTTAGACCGAGTTGCCACGCATTTCTTTGTTTGCTTTCGTACAAACAAGCCATAGCCAGTAAAAACTTATGGTCACATCCTGCTGGATTTCTATAACGTTCGAGACTAGGGAATATTGCAACAATCTCTTCAAATTCCGTCAGTGCGAGAAAATTTTCTCGTATTATGTTCCATTCGTTACTTGTTCTAATTTCAGCGTCAACTCTAGGACCGCTGGTATTGGAATGATCCGAAGGTCGGCGGTGTTTAGTTAATCTTTCTTGAATAACATGGATAGGGTATTTTATTAAAACCCGACTCCACATTTCGGCATCCCCTGTCTGAGCTAAACCATAGCGATACCCTCCAACATTTTGATAACACTGTTTTTTGATCAGTACACTAGGATGATTTAGGTGATTGTCACCTGCAAATAATTGTTGCAACCATTGCCAACGGGTTTTATTTTCTTGATTAAAGTCATCATTTTCTTTCTCCTCGCTATGCTCGTCAATTATTTGCACCCAAGTAAAAACCGCTCCGATTTCGGTATTAGCATTTAAAAAAGCAACTTGCTTGTCCAACTTAGTCAATTCCCAAACATCATCAGAGTGATGAATAGCAATATATTCACCCGTAGCTACTTCCGAGATAGCTTTATTTACTCCCCATATTCCTCTTTTTTGTTGCTCATTACGAAATGTTTTGATGCGTGGATCAGTATATTGATTAATTAAATACCACGAATTATCAGAAGAAGCATCATCCCAAATAATGAGTTCAAAATCAGTGAAAGTTTGATTAAGAACACTTTCAATTGCTTCGCAAAGATATTTGTCATGATTAAATGAGGTTAGGATTACAGAAACTTTAGGCATTATTAATATCCTGAAGAAAAATATCCAATGGAGTGTTTTGAAGTTCTAGCATAATCTGTTTCACAATGTTATCGGGTAATGTACTTTGCCAACATTTATCGTTTGCGTTGGCACGATAAACCGAATAAGGGTCTGGGTCATGCCTTGATTTACTCTCAATGAGGAATTGTTGCACTTCATCACTTACGTTTAATCCACAAAAATCAAATAACTTTTTTGTAGCCTCAAGAGGTAAACTATTTAATTCATCATAACTGAGTAGTAAAAACTGTTTAGGAAATTGATTTTTTAACCGAAGAAATACTTCTGCAATTTCTTTCCATTTATCAAAACCGTAAAACTCTTCTGGTCTGTTTTGATTTTTGCTGGGCGCACTACGCCATTCACTATTTATATCCCACTCTGAATTGAATTCTTTGGGAGCCAAAATCCAGGATGCAATGACTGCCAGAGGATTTCTGACAATACCAACAATTCTAACATCACTACATTCTGTAAGTATATTTTCAATGACATGAAGATAGCGCGTCTCTTTAAAAACAATATGTGTTGGACTATCGGTCTTTTGAAAGACGGGATAATCCTTTTGCATTTCAGAGGTCATCATTGCAAAAGCATCTTGAGAATATAAAATTTCTTCAAAGAATGATTGTATCTCTTCAGCTGATGAATACGCAGACAGACTGCCTTTGTGTCCATACGAAAAAAGCGGCTGAAATCTTAGTGCTACGTCTGGATGACTGTTAAAAATTTGACTGAGCCATGTTGTACCTGAACGAGGTACACCAAAAATTGCTATTTTGTCCATGATTACATCAACTTGTATTTGTTTAATAACATTTGTAATTGATCTGGAGAATTAAACATCATCACATCAATAATCGAGAGCCAAGGTATAAACACAGATCCGAACTGTTTGTATTCTACAGTGTATGGAATCAAAAATTTCAAGTCTAAGCCGTTTTGTGCGAAAGCAACCCTATCGTATAGGGATTGCCCCCCTTGCGGATTAATGTAGGTAATTGCACCTTCTTGTTTGCAGATGTCAAGAATCCGATCCTGTCCTGACAGTTCGTTGTTCTCATAGCATCGGCTAGTCTGCACAAATTTCGTGTTAATACCCATGAATACCGCCAGCGTTTGCAATTGATATACCAGATAATCCGATAAATTATCGGTTTTATGGCGAATTATTCTTTCGATGACTGGAAACACTTCAACAAAATAAGGTGCTTTTCGGTAGGTCGTTTCGACTGATTTAATTAATTTGTCACGCCAGATAGATGAAGATTGCAAGTATATATCGCAAATACGCTTGTTTTGAGATGCCTGCTGCAACGGTATTGTAATATAACTTGACTCACCATTAATCAAGATGCGATTACGATTGATCCATCCTCTGACAATGTAATTAACATCATCGTAAATAACAAAGCGATCCACAGCATGGATTAGCTGCCAGTAGCCAATATAAGGAAAAAAATAAGGCTGCATAATTGCAATCTTCATTAGAATGTTACTCTGATTCACTTCGTAAGGTGCGTTTGATAAGGTCACAAATAACCTTGACATCTACTTTGCTTAACCCAACATACAGAGGCAAACAAAGCACACGCAAAGCTATATCTTCTGAAATTGGACACGCTCTTTTTAACTCAGTCTTTAAAAATGGCAAGGTATTGAGCGATGGATGGAAATATCGCCGTGGACCGATACCATTGTCTAGGAGTGTTTGCCGCACACGCATCATAATTTCGTGAGTAGGAAAAATCACAGGATAATAGGCATAGTTATAAGTAAAGTCTGCTGGAGCGATAGGTCGTTGTAAAAAACAGCCTTCAAGTTGGGTGTCGTACCAACCAGAACATTCTTTACGATAGGCAATAATGTCATTCACTTTGGGTAAGATACAAAGTCCCATTGCTGCGTGCAGTTCTGACATTTTTGCGTTAATACCGATGTCGAGATAGTCATCTTCGCCGATATGACCAAATTTTTTCATTAGAAAAATGCGCTTAGTCACGTCTGCATCTTTACAAATTATCGCACCGCCTTCGGCGGTGTGAAATAATTTAGTTGCATGGAAACTCAAAGTAGAGCAATCGCCATATTGCAAAATTGACTTCCCTGCAACTCTTACGCCAAACGCATGAGCTGCATCGTATATCACTTTAAGTTGATATTTATCGGCAATTTGTTGAATTTTTATCACATCACACGGATAACCATAAACATGAGTAGCCAAAATTGCCGAGGTTTTTTCGGTAATAGCCGCTTCTATCAAATCAGGGTTAATGCAAAAATTATGATTATTAATATCTACAAAAATAGGTTCGCAGCCTTCCCACAGAATTGAACTTGTAGTAGCAACATAGCTATATGGCGTGGTAATGACCTCGCCTTTGATAGCCAACGCTTTAATAGCAAGCTGGATGGCAAGCGTACCGTTACTAACCAACTCAAGATTTTTAAGCTCAAGATATGTCTTTAAATGCTCAGTTAGCTCACGACAAAGAGAACCATTATTAGTGATCTGTCCTGATGACCAGACGCGCTCTAAGTAGTGCGTGTATTCATTCAGGGTAGGGAGGGTAGTTTTAGTGACGTGAATCATTTTATAGTTAGCTCAAAAAACAAATAGTACAGTTTCTTCTTGATGAATAGTGAAATGTCTCAGCGCAAATCGATACCCCAAATCAAGACTTGCAATGTATTGAGGTATTTCCCAAAAGTCCTGAGGCTTATGATAAATTGAAATAGCCATTTTGGGGCGAAATTGCTGAATACTTTTTTCAGCTCCTTTTAGTGCTTGTAATTCAGCACCCTCAATATCCATTTTAATAAAGTTGAGTTTTGTCAATTTTTTATCACGCACTAGATCATCTATTGAAATCGTTTCAATTTTTTTAGCATTAGGATCGTTTGTTTCTTGCTGAACTCTAGTACCTGGTCCACAGCCTTCTATGTATAGTTTTTCACCTGAATGCACCCATAACGGTTTTTCTATTAACTCTACTCGTTGTGCTACATCAGAGTTTAGCTCCATATTTCGGTGGTAAATCGATAAATTTTCTGGCATAAATTCAAAAGTAAAAACCCTGCCGCTATTGCCCGCCTTAAGAGCAAAGTAAAGGGCAGTTTCTCCATAGCAGCCCCCTCCGTCAATTACAACATCCCCTTCGACAACTTCAATTACCAAGTTTTCAATTTGACAGCGGTATTGTTGTAGTAATAGTTGAGTTAAGACACCAGGAGGTCTTAAAAATAATTGAAAAGGATAGCCCAGACTATCTAGGCGCATTTTATATGCTTTCCATCCCATAAAACCAAGATCAATAGATTCAGCTCCCTGCGCCAATTTTTCAACAGCTTTGAGTTTGAGCCAATAGTCTTTATTGTTTAAAGGTAGCTTTATATATCGTTCACCAAGAGCTCTATATAGCTGTATTTGAACTAGCAATTTACGAGACTCATCATCTTCCAGATGTTCATATAGCCATTCAAAATCTGCTAAACAGGGGGCAATATGCGCGATAGCCTTATTAATTAATATGTTGGCATTGATTTTATTTATAAGGTTTAATTTTTTTAACAAAAATTTATAGGAATTCTCAAACCACAGAAAGTTATTTTGTTCTAACAAACTGTCCGAACCGAAACGCCAGAGATCATGATTATCACAAAAATTATTTTGATTAGCTTCAATCGCTGAGTTGATGTAATCATTTAAAAAAGAACTGTTCATAACAGTTCTACTCCTTGATTGGTAAATAAATGCCGCATTTTGTTTTTCGATAATAATGTCTTATTCATAGGCTCTTTTTACCTCACACGTTGGAAATAGGTATACTTTAGCCCAAAGCTTAGCACCTTCTCGCCGATTTACTGAAAAAACAATAGCGTTATCTACAACATCCACGAAATCGGCTGTTTGATCTAAAATTATTGGTCGTGATAATTGCGCCATCAGAGAATAATTTCCTTCTTCCAGTGGAAGTTTTATCTTGTAGCTAACCACAAATCGGTCACCGTTTTTTGAATCGATTAGTGGTAGCCCAACTTGTCTCAATCCAGCACCTGTAATTTGGTTTTTTTTCTCATCCATTATTCCGAAATATACAGCAACATTACTATTCACATAGCTTTCAAAAAAAATGTTAATTTTTACTTCTTGATTAAATTCTATTGTTGATAAAGACTGATTATCTAAATCAAGCATTTCTACATAAGTTATTCTTGCGCCACTCGAACCATAACTCACCAGACTATGAAAAGCGAGTTGCAGTTTTGATGGCATAGTATGTAGCTTTAATAACTCATTTTTTACTAACATGAATAATTCTTCTTTTATCTGTATTCAGGAAAAGCATTTAGAAGAAATCTTTCCTTTTTGCTATACATAGTATGCAAGTCTGGATTCCAAAATTGACTTAAATTCCTTTCTTCAGAAGGTCTACTAACATTCATATCTTCCTGTGAAGATATTATTTTTTCTATATCCTTGTCTCGATGCAATCCCACCAAAAAATCACATAACTCTTTTCGTAATGATTCTTGATGCAGAAAATGTATCTTTGGAAGTTTTAGAAAAGGATCAGAATTATTTTGTATCATTTCATTAAGATCACTTTCTGGCGTGTTTGAATAAAATGCTATAAAGTTAATTGTTTGAGTACCAATATCAGTACTTAAAAATATATTATATGCTTTCAGTACATTTTTCTTTGTAAACCTATCCGACATATCGAGAAAATCTACAAATTCCATTTCTGGAAAACTAGGATAAGTAGCTCTTATTTTCTCTATGCTTTCAGGAGGAGAATGTGCATACCACTTAAAACAATACTGTGAAATATATCGATCAAATGGATTTCGCATGATACTCAATACTGTTTTCCCCCGATGTTCTATAGGGATTTGGGCATAAGTTCCATGTTGGGTTCGACGACCAATATCACGAATGTTGAAAGCAACGGGCAACAATAACTCTTCATAATCATCTTCATATATTTTTTGAATTATTTTTCTAGTGAACGTCGTACCTGTTTTTGGAAAGTTTAATAGAACGAAATCGTCAGTTATTATCATTGATCAATTACCAATCTTTATAGTGGACCCCATTGTCCAGACACAATTTGCCTAGTTTAAGATAGAACCCTTTTAAACCGCAGCTGGTTGGCGCTACCCCAATTATGTGCTGCAAAATACACATGAAATTCATGAAGATGTCCTTGTAACATAGAGGCAGCGACATCTCTTCCGTCGCGAACTAAATATATAAATTTAGCGTTAGGCAAGTGAGCCTTAATTTCATAGATAAACCTGAAAAGTCCTGGTTCTTTAGAACACCAAGTAGAGCATTCGGTTTTATCGGCATAAATTAAATTAATAACGTTTACAATTTCCCAAAATGAGTCTGTCTTAAGCATTGCCATAATCATCTGTGGATTAAGCTCAATGTCCCATGGGTTAAGATGAGTTTGGGTGCATAAAATAATATCATCTATCAACTCTTCCAAGTAAGGGGGCTGATTTAGAGGGAAATATCGTTCTTGGATTCCTCCCAATACCTCAATAAATCCAGCTGGAGGTGGAGAAGAAATTTTTGAATGTGAATTTAATAGAACTCTTAATAAATTAGTTCCTGATCTTTCATATCCTAATATCACAATTGGAGGTGAAAATTTATCAATCATATTAATTCAGCTTTTTTAAATGAACTGTTGGAAAAAGATGGACGCCTGACCAAATTCTTGCTTTTTCCCATCGTGCTACTTGAAACACCACCGCATTCTCTATGACATCCAAAAATACAGCTGTTTCACCTTGTATTACAGGCGATGAAATTTGTGTTCGCAAAGCGTAATTTTCCTCTTGAAAAGGAAGTCTAAGAATATATTCTATCAAATATTCTCCCCCGATGGTGGTGGCTAATAGTTCGTGTCCTGCTTGAAGAAAACCACATCCAGTGAGCATTATTTTTTTTGCATCAAGAATATTAAAGTTTATTGAAACATTTTGTTCGGAGGAGGATTCTACATAGATTCTTATTTTTACCTCTTGATTAAATTCGACGAACTGTATGGGTTCATCATCCATGTTCAGTAGTTCAACATAGGTTATTTTTACGCCTCCAGAACCATAACGGAATGCTGCCACTCGGTTGTCAAACGCATCTGATCGCTTTAAGATGTCGTTACTTTTTTCCAGTGATGGCAAGGAAATTTCTTCAGTTTTGGTATTTTTTGATTCAAATTCAGACGCAACACGGATAAATTTTTGATGCTCTGCATTCATCTCTTCACGCATTGTTTTAATGTATTGCGTCGCTACCTCAGACGCTTTTCCAGTCGTTTTAACATTACCATGTTCAAGGTAGATACCCTGCGAACACAGACTTTTTACCGCACCTACATCATGACTAACAAACAACACCGTTGCACCATTATCTTGAATACGCGTTAATGCTGTCATACATTTTGCTTGAAAGTTCATATCGCCTACTGCCAGTGCCTCATCAACAATCATAATGTCTGGTTTTGATAGAATATTAACGGCAAAGGCCAAGCGTACAAACATACCGCTGGAATACGTTTTTACGGGATGTTCAATAAATTCACCAATATCTGCAAACGCGGCTATATCATCGAAACGTTCTTCGACTTCTTGATGACTTAGCCCTAAGACAGCGGCATTCATATAGACATTTTCGCGTCCTGTAAATTCAGGATTAAAACCTGAACCCAATTCTAACAAGGCGGCGACACGACCATGAATTTCTACTTGCCCATGAGTGGGTGTCAGAGTACCGCACAATAATTGTAATAAAGTAGACTTACCTGATCCATTGCGTCCAATAATACCAACAGTTTCACCTTTTTTAATTTCAAATGACACATCATTTAATGCCCAAAACTCGTGAAAGTATTGTTTAGGCTGTAGACCTATCATACGTTGTAAGCGCGGAGCGACAAACTGCTTAAGACGATCATGTGGGGTGTTGTAAATGTGATAACACTTGCTTAGGTGGCTGGCACGAATGGCAATATTGGTCATAATTTAGGTTGCGTGATTTTAGTGAATTGTTGACTATGAGAATTAACAAAGCCTTTTCTGGTTTATTGATTTATAATTGATTATAGAAGTCAAGTTAATTTAAGTGCGATTGCTCTGCCTCAGCATATTGTTATCATGGCGACATAAAAAGGTGATACTTGAATCAGTCAGTAACTCGTACTATTTACTCACTGATGTTACGCACCCATTTTTTAAAATCAATGAATTAAAATTTTCTGAATTCGCTACAGCCATTGATTCTTCTGAACGCCTTCGTACATCAGTTACTCATTTAGAGTTTTCAGTCTACCCAATAATGCGCGAGTGCGTGGCAATATAACTACCCTGATTATATTTTTTGCTTTTGAAAATACAAAACGCAGTGGTGTAATAATGCGCCAGCTTAAACTGGCATGAATTTTTTCAATGGTTCTTAATGCCTGATTGAATTGTCGGTTGATGCTGGCAATGTGAATCTCACGTTCAGCTGCGGCTTGGTTGATGTTGGCAATGTGAATCTCGCGTTCAGCTGCGGCTTGGTTGATGTTGGCAATGTGAATCTCGCGTTCAGCTGCGGCTTGGTTGATGTTGGCAATGTGAATCTCACGTTCAGCTGCGGCTTGGTTGAGGTTGACAACATATTGCTTCAGTTCGTTTAATTCAAAACGTTCCAACTGTCGCAAACCCAGTGTTGCAAAGTAGCTTATCAATTGTTGCTTTTCTGGGGAATTGGGTTGTAGCCAGTCCAACTTTTTGTCATCTGGTGCATTGTTTAACTGCAACACTCCAAGCCCGTGAGAATGCAAAAACTCCAAATTATTTGGATAACGCTCTTGAAGTTCTTCCCATAGTTTCCACACACCAAAATTGCGTTCGCGCACATTGGTGTCATGAAACATGACCACAGCACCAGATGCAAGTTTGGGCAGCCATGTTTCAAAATCATGACGAACAGCTTCATAAGTATGAAACCCATCAATGTGTAGCAACTCTATCGATTCATCGGCAAAATAAGTGACAGCATCATCAAACGTCATTCGTAGCAATCGTGAAAATCCAGCATAATGCTCCTGATGATAAGCGTTGACTTGGACGAAAACCTCATTGCTATATTGACCTGCATGTTCGTCACCCTGCCATGTATCCACAGCAAAGCATTTTGTTGAAATACCAGCTTCGGCAACTGATTGGCAAAATGAAAAATAGGAATTTCCAGTATGTGTGCCAAGCTCAGCAAATATCTTTGGGGAAACTTCTTGGATTATCCATGCAGCAAAAGGCAAATGCCCTACCCATGAGTTGGGAAACCGAAGTGAGTTTGGGATAAATGAGGCTGCTGGAATTAAGCTGTGTGCAATCATTTTATTCTCCTAAGGTTTGTAGTTTTATTTCGAGCATTGGAATACCTATCAGACCAGATGCAACGCTACTAGATTCTGATTGAAATACAATGGCATCATGTATCCACTGATGTTGTTCATGTGTTTCTTGAGTGCCGTTAGCTATCGCAATTGTAATGCTGTATGCGCCTGAAGGTAGCAATGGCATATAAAAAATAAAGTCTGTTTTAAGTACGTCACCCTTTTTACAGTGAACAGTATTTTCTTTGTAGGATAGAAACGTGTTATCTCCAAACAGAGCCTGCCCTAAACGATCTTTAACAAAAAAACCAATGATAGGTGAGTCTAGATCTTGATATACTTCGACAATTATTCGCAATATAACTTTTTCGCCACCTACAATCCAAGCAAGGGTATGTTCGTTTTCATCCAAAAGACGAGCATCACAAATTTGCGCCCCACCTTTCCCAAAGGAAGCGGCATCAGGGGCAAACTTGAATACCTGCAAATCATTGCGTAAATTACTGGCATTAATAAATTCCATCCGATGATCTTTTAATGGAAGCGCATCGTTATCTGGCTTTTTAATTACCCTAAGCTTGGTTGTGCTACTCTTGTCTTGCTCTGCTTCGTAAAACGCTTCAAGATAAAGTTCGCACACTTCTTTAGGCGTTCCTTCCTGTAGAATTTGACCTTTTTCAAGCCATAGCGCGTAGCTACACAAATTTTTTACGCTACCTGTATCGTGACTGACAAATAACACGGCTCCTTTTTTCATAAAGTTGCGCAAAAAACGCATACACTTTTGAGTAAAGAATGCGTCACCCACTGCTAGAGCCTCATCTATCACTAGGATGTCAGCATCAACGTGAGCGATAACAGCAAATGCTAGTCTTACCATCATCCCACTAGAATAAGTTTTTACGGGTTGTTCGATAAATTCGCCGATATCGGCAAATGCAACGATATCATTGTACTGTATATCTATTTCTTCATTACTCAAGCCTAATACTGCCGCATTCATGTAAACGTTTTCTCGTCCAGTGAATTCGGGATTAAAACCTGAACCCAATTCTAGCAACGCTGCGACACGTCCGTTAATTTCTACCTGTCCGTTGCTGGGCGTAAGTGTGCCGCAAATCAATTGTAATAAAGTTGATTTACCTGAGCCATTGCGACCAATAATACCAACGGTTTCGCCTTTTTTAATTTCAAAAGACACATCATTCAATGCCCAAAATTCATGGAAGTATTGTTTGGGCTGCCGACCAACAAGTCTTTGTAGACGCGGGGCGACAAACTGTTTGAGGCGATCGTGCGGATTATTATAGATGTGATAACACTTGCTTAAGTGGCTGGCACGAATGGCAATATCGGTCATGATTTTTTGCTACTGTTGAGGGACACGGTGATGATTGTCTGATTGCAGACCTTATAAAACATCAGCAAAACCTTTTCTGGTTTTTTGAAACCAGATGAAGCCCAGCCAAGCAATTGCACAGGCAATTAAAGTATAAATACCGATTCCCAACCAGTCTGGTAAATGCCCCCAAATAAGGACTTCTCTGGCTTGTTCGATGATAAATGTTAAAGGATTTGCCATCATAATAGGGCGATATTTTTCTGGCATGGCCGTAATAGGAAAAAACACGGGGGAAATATACATTAACACCATGGTAAAAATGCCAATGGTTTGTCCAATATCACGCACAAACACGCCAAACGATGCTAACATCCACGCAAAACCAAGACTAATAATAATTAATGGCAATAATACCAGCGGCGCGAAAAGAACTGTCCACGGCAAGTAGTGATTGAATATAGCAAAAGCAATTAGCAAGACCATTAGGCTGACTAGGCTATGAAATAACGCCGCACATAAACTAACCACTGGCAATATTTCTAATGGGAAAACAACTTTTTTTACATAGTTGATATTGCTAATGATGAGTGTTGGTGCGCGGTTTAGCACTTCGGCAAACAACCCATGAACAATCATACCCACAAAAAGTACTACCGCAAATTGGGTTTTGCTTTCTATAACGCCTTCAGCACCAACCCAGCGAGCTTTAAACACTACTGAAAAAAAGAAGGTATAAACAGCCAGCATAAAAATAGGATTAAGAAAAGACCACAATAAGCCCATAACTGAGCCTTTATAGCGACCAATCACTTCACGTTTCGTCATCTGTATAATCAGTTGACGGTTGTGTAGTAAGCTACGCAGCAAAGCTATCGGTGAAATAGGTTGTGTTGCGTGAGGGTTCATGAAAATAATTCTGCTTGAGAAAGTGGCAAACCCGCTTGATCTTTAACAGAAAGCCGAGGTTCATTTTGTAAAGACCATTCAATACCGATAGTCGGATCGTTCCAAGCGATACAGCGTTCAAATTCAGGCGCGTAGTAATCGGTTGTTTTATACAAAAAATCAGCACTTTCTGTTAGCACTAAAAAGCCATGTGCAAAACCAGCAGGTATCCAAAGTTGATGTTGATTGTCTTCAGACAGTTCCATCCCGACTGATTGCCCAAAAGTAGGTGAAGATTGACGAATATCAACGGCGACATCAAAAACTGCACCGCGTACCACTCGTACTAATTTACCTTGTGGTTGCTGAATTTGATAATGTAGTCCGCGTAATACATCTTTGCTAGAGCGGCTATGATTGTCTTGTACAAAACGCACATCTAGTCCAGTGGCTTGATTGAAAGCGTGTTGATTAAAGCTTTCATAGAAGAAACCTCGCGCATCGCCAAATACTTTAGGTTCGAAAAGAAGAACATCAGGAATAGCGGTGGGGATTACGTTCATAATGGACTCCGAATATCGTTATAAGGATAGCTGAATAGCGTGTATATTTTTGTGTCAATAAGGTCTTTCAAGCTACGGTGGATAGCTTCTAGGTTACGTTTTTGATTAAGCATACGAAAAATAATGTCCATTTTGTCAGGTGTTGTTAGCCAGTTTAAAGCAAGGTTGGTATTGCTTGTTAACCTAAATATCATCAACTTTGCTAATCAAATCTATCCCCATTATACTTGGCTTTAATAAATAGTGCGTTTTTTTGTGAGGAACGTAGTGTTAATAAAATGTTGGTCAGTCAATAAAATAGCCTGAAAATAATCAATTTTTGTTAAACTTGCCACTTTTGCAATGAAGGACAATGGACTTGCTGTCTCATATAAAAATTGTGTTAGTTGAAACATCACACTCTGGCAATATCGGTGCGGTGGCGAGGGCGATGAAAAACATGACAATAACTAATTTATGTTTGGTCAAGCCTAAACTATTTCCCTGCGCTGAAGCAACGGCAAGAGCATCGGGAGCTGATGATATTTTGGCGCGGGCGATAGTGTATCAAAGTTTGTCAGAAGCAGTGGCGGATTGTCAGTTAGTCATTGGTGCAAGTGCGCGAGGTCGAACCATCAGTTGGCCAGAATTAACGCCTAGACAATGTGCTGAAAAAGTGGTGTTGCATGAGCCACACAACAAAGTAGCGATTGTTTTTGGTCGAGAAAATTCAGGCTTAAAAAATCACGAATTAGATTTGTGTCATTTTTTGTTGCGTATCCCCTGCAATGACCAATACAGTTCATTAAATATTGCCGCTGCGGTGCAGGTCGTCTGTTATGAATTATTTGTTGCCACAGGCGTACAAGCGGAAAGTTTGGTCGGTGATAAAGGTGAGCAACCCTTAGCCTCCGCAGAACAAATGGAGTCTTTTTACCAACATTTACATCAGACTATCATCGATATTGGCTTCATGCACCCCGATAAATCAAAATCCATTATGCGCCGTTTACGACGCATTTATAACCGTACCTTATTGGATACCAAAGAGTTAGATATTCTTAGAGGTATTTTAAGAATGTCTCAAGATCATAATAAAAGGCACGATGTTTAACTAATTAACGCAAGTAATGCGTACATTAGTTGACTATTTCGCTAGGTTAAGTATAGTGGCGATACTTAACATTATTTTTATAAGGTGATTTTTATGCGCTTAACATCTAAAGGTCGTTATGCAGTGACGGCAATGCTTGATTTGGCTTTTCATAGCCAATTAAAACCAGTGACCTTAATCGACATAGCCGCTAGGCAAACGATTTCTTTATCGTATTTAGAGCAATTATTTGCTCGTTTGCGTCGCGCTAACTTAGTTAAAGGGGTACGCGGGCCTGGTGGTGGTTATAGTCTGTGCAGCAACCCCAGTGATATTAGCATTGCTGATATTGTCGCCGCAGTTGGGGAACGAATTGATGCCACTAAATGTGGTGGTGATGCTAATTGTCAAAAACATCATGCGTGTTTAACACACGATTTGTGGATGGAATTAGGCGAGCATATCAAAGTTTATTTGGAGAAGATTACTCTCGCTGATCTTTTAATCAAAAATAACGTGCAGAAAATTGCTGAAATGCAAGATCAAGAAGCGCAACAAGTCGTTGAAGTTCGTAACTACGCGGAATTAATGAACGAAAGACAATGATCTATTTTGATCACAATGCCACCACCCCGTTAGATGAGCGGGTGTTGGCGGCAATGTTGCCTTTTTTGAACCGCTATTATGGCAATCCTTCCAGCTTATACCGTCATGGAAGATTGGTTCGCAGTGCAATCGATGCGGCGCGTGAACAAGTCGCTGCATTGATTGGGGTGTCGGCAACACAAATTATTTTTACTAGCGGTGGTACGGAAGCAAATAATCTGGCATTAGCCATAGTGAACCCCGCCGCTAAATTCGCCATTTCTGCTATTGAACACCCCTCCATCATAGAATCAGCCCTGCATTTAAAAAATCAGGGTCATGAATTAATTATCATGGATGTGGATAGCACTGGCTCCATCACTCAAAATGCGATTAACCAAGTCATTGAACAACACCCGCAGCTGGTTTCAATGATGCTGGCGAATAATGAAACAGGCGTTATTCAAAACATCGCCTGTTATGCCGAGCAGTTAAAAGCCAATAACATCCTAATACATACCGATGCCGTGCAAGCGTTGGGTAAAATCCCCGTGCAATTTGACGCGTTAAATGTCGATTTAATGAGCTTATCCAGTCATAAAATTTATGGTGCAAAAGGCTGTGGCGCATTGGTTGTAGGTAGAGATATTACAATAAATCCACTCATATATGGCGGAGGACAAGAACAAAATCGACGTTCAGGGACGGAAAATGTCGCTGCCATTGTTGCTTTTGGCACAGCTGCCGAATTGACTAACAACGAACTAACACAACGCAGTAAACACCACTCTTCGCTTAGAATTCTACTAGAACAACGCTTAACCAGCATTCCCAAACTCACTATTTTTGCCGAAGCAGCACTCAGACTACCCAATACAGTATTATTTGGCATTGAAGGTATTGATGGTGAAATGCTAGTGATGCAGCTAGATCAAAAAGGCATCGCCGTTGCCAGTGGTTCTGCCTGTGCCAGTGGCGGCAACGCACCCAGTCATGTGTTATTGGCAATGGGTATTTCCCCTGAACAAGCGAAAACAGCCGTGCGTGTTAGCTTAGGTATCAGCAATACTGAGGCTGAGATTCTCGATTTTGTGACAACATTAACAGGCTTGGTTGGTTAGGTGATACCTCGCTAAATCGGCTGGCGTATTCACTCCGTCCTAAAAGTTTACAAGATTATCCAGAAAGGGGCGGGTTATTCAACCCGCCTCTAATGTTTGAATTCGGTCATAACGACCAGCACGATGTTTCGCTCAAAATAGTGCGACAGGGTGCATACTCCGTTGCGCTTCTGGGCGACTTATTCTAAGTTTTGTTACCCCTCTGCAAAGCTATCGGTAATTTTCTTTAAAATATCTTCAATGTCACCAATCAAGTCTTTTGCTTCCTTGCTCTTTGGATATTGAGGAATTGGAATTTGCTTGTCATAAATTCCTTCTATCTCCATTTTTCTTGGATGCGTGCTACCACGTCCACTATAGTTATAAGCGATTCGCCATTGTGGTTGAGCATCTATAAGCAACCGTTTGATAATTAATTTTGTGATTTCGGGATTAAATTTTGCTCTTATCTGATTAGCCAGAATATTTTTTTCTTCAATATCCTCCACAATCAAAGCATCTTCCAGAAAACGCGAAAGTCCATTACGCAAACTGGTACAAGCATCATCAATAGGACTTGAATTAAGACCATTTACTCCCCAGTTTTCAGCATAACGACGAGTTAGAGCTTTGACGGTTGCCCAATGCAAAGGATTAGGTGCAGTTGCTCGCGGAAGCCCATAAATGCCTAACAATGACCGCCACTTATATCTAAACTCTTGCGTTGCCGCTTGTATGGCAAGTTCAAGCTCCTTAGTATTTAGTTCTCTATCTAAGCGTTTTTCAGCGTTTTTTGGTACAGAAAAGCCAAGTTTTTTATAGAGCTTGGGTAAATCGCCTTTCTTATCTTGTAATTTATTTTCTTCTCCACGATTTAAAAATCCTAAGTAGAAAGTATTAGCCTCTAAATGTTCACGCATAGCATGAGCTACTTCATGTCCTATGCTCTTGGAAACTTTAACTTCAAGAACATTTCTCAATCCATTAAAAATATGTTCTTTTTTGGATGTGACAGACTTAAGATTATCACCTTTCACATTATCCATGTGGGTAAAGGCAACACATAATTTTTGCGTTTGTCCACAAGATGCAATTGCTTCGAGAGCTTTTTCTGAAGACATCATTGCTTTAGCAGCATCATCAACCAACAAAATAGAATCTACTTCAACAAAACGTTTTGTTAATTGTTCGGGAATTGAATCCTGTGTACCCGCTTTGTGTCCTAAACCTTCCGTGTCAATTAAAATGAACTGGGATTTTTCATTTACAAACTCAGGAAAGAATGCACCTTGAACACGAATACCATTAACTAATGGTGTAATTAACCGTCCCCAAAATTTATAATGAATCCCAGAAAATTGTTTGACAGCTACAATAAAATCTTGTCTATCTTGCATTGAACAATGCCAAGCACGAATCCATCCTGTGGTGTTTTTCTCAAAACCTCCATTTTTTATTAATTGAAATTTTCCCTTAATTTCTTCTAAAACATCATCAGCAATATCTGCAAACTCTTTTGATTGTTCAACATCACTTAAAATATACTCTAGTAAATCTTCGCGTTCATTGCTGGAACAATCCTTTAAAGGATAATAATCTTGTTCTGCTTTTTGACGTTGTTGTGCAGATAGCTCTTTGATTCGTCCAACAATAGATTGTAAAAATTGAAAGTAGGTCTCACTATCTGACTCACTAACCTCATCATCTTCATCAGATAAGGTTTCTTGTTGTTCATCATCAGAAAATAAATCTTCTTCCTCTTCGATTTCATTAATAAGCCAATCGCCCAGCAAATACTTTAAACGAAAGCGCATATCTTTACTTTCGAGTAATTCTTGGGCAATACGTTTTTCATCATCGCTGTCTATAGCACGTTCTGCGGCATTTAATAATGCTTGCTCAATTTCAAAGCGGGTTTCATGTTCACTTAAAAATGTGACAACTGCTTGATATTCAGAGTTAGTGCTTGTAATTATTTCTGTTTCACAAGTTGTTGTACGATTAACTGAGGTTGCAGGAAAACTCTCTTTTTTAGAATCTGTTCCCATCAATTTACGAAGTAAAGTTGTTTTTCCTGCCCCAGATACACCCATTAATAAAATGGACTTGTGATTATCTGTAGGTAAAGGCAAATACTTTTCTCGTAACTCTTGAGGTATATCAGAAGAAGGAGAAATATCACGATAGAAAATTTCGACAATTCTACCGTCAAACTTTTCTTTAGCACGACTTTCTGCCGCGATTGAGTGCCAAGATTCTTCTTGTAAAAGTTGATTCAGTTGATTTTCTAATTCTTTTGCTTCTTGTTCATCTGTTGTTCCAAGTCCTTTTCTAACTTTGCGTCCCTTTTTTCCATTGTTATCGGTTATTAATGGATGGCGAAATTCTATAACAAACGATTGACGACCTTGATTGCGTTTAGCAGTAGCGGTATATGTAGCCATGTTATCCTCTCTTTTATTGATGTGCCAAAGTATGGCTAGATTATATTGGCAAAAATAAATTTGTCAATATTTTATGGAACACTACGGAACATCGCTTGAATTTGAGTCATAACCCTCTCTATAAACGCCAATTAAAACTAAAGGCGGTTTTTTTGCTGTCTGTTAATTTTTATAGATTTAGCTTTCTATATCGCGTTAAATCCTCATCCGTATCGACATCCCATTGCAGAGCTAACTCATGATAAATAATGCCCAGTTGCTGACAACGAGCGCGGGTTTCTGCCATTACTTGTTCACTACCCCAAGGTATATTAGTGAATAGTTCAGGTTGTGGACGATTCAAGCCTATTAGCACATAACCACCATCTTCTGCGGGGGCGAATACGGAGGTGGTTTTGTCATTTAACGCGCCAATAGCATCGGCTAAATCTTGGCTAGTTAATGAGGGGCAGTCACAACCAATTAACGCGGCTCGTTGGTAAGACTTGAGTGCTGTACACAGCGCGTGATTCATTCGTTCACCCAAATCGCTACCTTGTTGCAACTGTCGGGTGAGACCATAGTTGTGCGCAGCACTGATAAAAAAGTCATGGTCTGTGGTAGGTGTACACCACAATTGCACTGCGCATAATGGTTGTTGGGTTGCTCGTTGTAGTGTACTTAGGCTAAGTTCACTGTGTAGCTGCATCGCTTGTTCAGCCGTCAATGTTGGGATTAAACGAGTTTTCACTTGTCCAGCAATCGGGGCTTTGCAAAAAATCAACAGCACTGCATCAGGATATAAATAGTCCATTACAAACGGCGAGGGGCTTTAAACGGCAATAATAATAGCGCGATAAAACTCAATGCCTGCGGCTCACGGTAAGGTTTTAAACCAATATCCATGATAGTTTGTGGCTGTTTGGGTTCGGCTGTGTAGGTTCGACACCACCGATCCCAGCAAGACAAACAAAAGCCATAATTGCTATTAAATTCTTTGGGGTCAGTGGAATGATGAATACGGTGCATATCAGGCGTGACTAACACCGTGCGAATGATTTTATCCAGCGCGGTAGGAAGATTGACATTAGCGTGATTAAAGGTTGCCGCGCCATTGAGTATAATTTCAAAGATAAACACTGCTGTTGGATTCGCGCCAAGCAAATAAATACATAGCACTTTATACAACAGAGAAATAATGATTTCCAGAGGATGAAAACGCACAGCGGTACTGGCATCAAAAGCCACGTCCGTATGATGCACTTGATGTAACCTCCATAACCATGCCCAACGATGGGCGATAATGTGTTGGCAATAAATCGCAAAATCCAAAAATAACAAGGTGGCTATAATTGCTAACCCTGTCGGTACGGCGACTAGATTTAATAAACCGATTCCATGAGTACCCGCATAAAGCGCACTAAGATAAGCTAAGCCACCAACAGTAGCGCGTACAATGAGCATATTAAATGCCGCTAAACCTAAATTAATCGTCCATCGGTGTTTGCGGTCGGGTGGCTGATTTCTACGCGGGCTAAGTATTTCCCAGCTAATCATCAAAGCAAAAATACCCAGCGCGACGCTTAAGCGAATTAACGTTTCCATAATAAACCTGTGCGGTAAAGTTCAGCCAAATAATGGGGGTCTGCACCCAACCAGTATCTTAACCGTAAACTCCACATCAATAATATTGTTTTATAAATGCCGTATTGTTGCCAGCGTCTCGCTGAGCTTTTGACTTTGGCGGTTAAACACACGGGTGAGCTGATTTTTTTTAATGCACCGCTTAAGGCAATATCTTCCATCAAGCTGATGTCAGGATAACCACCAACGGCAGTAAAAGCGGTTTTACGAACAAATAAAACTTGGTCGCCTGTCGCAATACCCGTTAAACGTGAACGCCAATTCATCATAAAGGCGATGATTGTAAGCATGACAGATTCGCCGCGTAGTTGAATGTCAAAGCGTCCCCAAACTTGCTCGATGCTGATAACTTGCTCAATCAGCGATAAAGCTTGCTCAGGCAGTTCAGTATCAGCGTGTAGAAATACTAAAATATCGCCTGTCGCTTGTTTCGCCCCCTGATTCATTTGTCTGGCGCGTCCTAGATCAGAGCTTAAGATTTTATCCGCGTAAGCTGCGGCTAATTCGATGGTGTTATCACAACTACCACCATCGACTACAATAATTTCAGCATGGTCACGCAACGGTTGCAAGGCAAGCAAACAGCCTTGAATACTGGCGGCTTCATTGAGGGCAGGGATGATAATAGAAAAGGGGGTTCGTTTCACGTTCTCGCTGTCCACAGTTAAGGAAATAGTCTAATAAAAGTTGGGTATTCATATATGATTACATATTTAACGTCTAGCTTGAAGCCTATGAAATTGTCGATATTACTACTATTTATTGCTCTCAGTGGCTGTATGCCCGCGCTTCATCCGATGGGGGAAAAAAATCAAGCGGCTAAAATCAGCGAGTCAGCTTTTATTACCGAAGACGGCGCGAGCTTGCCGCTACGTCATTGGCTGCCTAAAAAGGAGGTAAATGCGGTACTCATTGCATTACACGGTTTTAATGATTATAGCTTTTTCTTTGCTACGCCCGCCGAGTATTTGAGCCACTTAGGAATTGCTTGTTTTGCCTATGATCAACGCGGTTTTGGTTCATCTCCTAATCGTGGTTTGTGGGCAGGTCAAGAAACCTATATCGATGATTTGCAAGTGTTGACGCGCCTGTTAAAGCAACGTTATCCTAAAATACCTGTGTATTTACTCGGTGAAAGTATGGGGGGTGCGGTGATTATTAGTGCGATGGGGCAAGCGACTATGCCGCCTGTTGATGGTATTATTCTTGCTGCACCTGCATTGTGGGCAAGAGAGACGATGCCGTGGTATCAAACCAGCTTGTTATGGGTAGCAGCACACAGTGTGCCTTGGATGGTGCTAACAGGTGAGGGGGTCGTAAAAGTCACCCCGTCGGATAATATCAAAATGCTTCGCGCTTTATGGCATGATCCTTGGGTGATTAAGGGGGCGCGAGTGGAAGCGATTTATGGGCTAACGGATTTGATGGATAGTGCATTTGATAATGCCCGCTCGCTACATGAAAATACCTTAATGCTGTATGGCGAAAAAGATGACATTATTCCTAAAGAGCCGACTTACTCCTTTTTACAAACCTTTCTCTCTACCGATAAAACCAATAAAACCGTAGCGATTTATCCAAACGGTCATCATTTATTATTACGCGATTTGAAAGCAGAAACCACATGGCAAGACATTGCCGCGTGGATTGGTCATCAATCTGACCAACTACCATCGGGTGCGGATAAGCACGCTAATGACATTTTGACCAAACTTAAGCATGATACTGAATTAATACAATAGATTGACTGTGAGGGAGTAGTCATAGAAAATAGCCAATTCAGATTTGCAATAAATACGCCAACCACAACATGGACAATAGCGATTCCTCTCAAAACAATTTAGTCACCGTTCGTAACTTAACCTTTGCTCGCGGTAACAATAAAATATTTGATGACATTTCTCTGGATTTTCAGCGCGGCAAAATCACCGCTATCATGGGACCCAGTGGCACGGGTAAAACCACGCTACTAAAACTCATCGGTGGGCAGTTATTTCCTGAACAAGGCACAATCACGGTTGATGGTCAAAATGTACACCGTTTGCGCCGTGCAGAATTATATGAACTGCGTAAACGCATGGGTATGTTGTTTCAAAGTGGCGCGTTACTCACGGATATGAACGTCTACGATAATGTTGCGTTTCCATTGCGTGAGCATACCCATTTGACTGAATCCATGATTCGCTCTTTGGTATTGATGAAATTACAAGCAGTCGGTTTAAGGGGTGCGAGTCAGTTGATGCCTAATGAATTATCAGGCGGTATGGCAAGACGGGTAGCGATGGCAAGAGCGATTGCATTAGATCCAACCATGATTTTGTATGATGAACCATTTACAGGACAAGACCCAATTTCAATGGGTGTGTTGGTGTTGCTCATCAAAGCCTTAAATGAAGCCTTAGGTTTGACCAGCATTATCGTCTCCCATGATGTCCAAGAAACCGCCCAAATTGCCGATTACATTTATATTATTTCAAACGGCAAAGTGGTCGATCATGGCACACCTGAGCAAATTGATAACTCACCGTCTGAATGGGTGCAGCAGTTTATGAAAGGTGCGGCAGATGGTCCAGTGCATTTTCATTATCCTGCCAAAGATTATATCGATGATTTGTTATCTACTGGAAAACGCTATTAGTTTACGCAGACAAGATTACAGATAAACCTGCGAGGTTTTTAAAACCTTGTATGTTACACGCAAAGTAACATAATGATTTTTTATTAGGTTAGGATACCTGATAGAAAAGAGGAAAGGCAGACCGATAAAACCTTGGTTTAGAGACAAAACCGTCTGCGAGCGCAGGTCGCCTTTCCTTACTTTTTACATCTCGAACAGTTGCGAGGAACGCAAAGCGATTCCGTATTTAACAAGAAAGAGAACAAAAGGTGAATATCATGTCAGAAAATAGCGAAGAAATTATCATGGTCGGTGTCGATGTAGCAAAAGACAAGCTAGACATTGCGTTTGCGAATGAAAAAGTGCTGACGATTAAAAATGAGGCATCCGCCTTTAAAAAGCTGCTTAAAAACAGACCCATACAGTCGTTATGCTTTGTGATGGAAGCGACGGGTGGTTATGAAAAACCGTTAGTCAGTTTCTTATTGACGGAAAACATCAAAGTGGCGGTAGTCAACGCCAAACGGGTGCGTGATTTTGCCAACGCGATGGGGGCGTATGCGAAAAATGATTGTATCGATGCCACCATGATTCGTTATTATGCTGAAACGGCTTATGCCAAAGGACGGATGCAATTGCGCGAGCCACGCTCAGAGGTGAAACAACGCATCGAAGCCCTCGTCAAACGCCGTCATCAAGTAGTGGAACAAAGAGCCATCGAACAGCAGCATCAAGCCACCGCTTACGATAAGGATGCCGTGCGTTCCATTAAACGAGTCATTAAACAACTTGACGAAGAAATCCGTACTATTGAAGCGAAAATCCAGACCGACATTGATAACGATGATGGCTTGAAACAAAAAGTAGCGCGTTTACTCACCGTCAACGGCATTGGCATCGTCAACGCCATGACACTGGTGTCCATGCTGCCAGAACTGGGCAGGGTTTCCAACAAAGAAATCGCCGCGTTAGTCGGCGTTGCCCCTTACAGCAAAGACAGCGGCAAAAAAACAGGCAAACGCACCATCTTCGGCGGGAGGGCGTTAATCCGTTCCGCTCTATACATGGCGATACTCAGTGCGAAACGCTTTAACAAACCCATTAAAACCTTCTACCAACGACTCATTGCCAGCGGTAAACTCGAAAAAGTCGCCATCACCGCCTGCATGAGAAAGCTATTGGTAACACTGAATTCAATGGTTAAAAATCAGTCAGAATGGAATCCAGATTTCGCAGGTTTTGCTTGATTTTTAACACAGTTGCTCGCAGGTTT
>CAIUVX010000183.1 GCA_903902705.1 uncultured Methylococcales bacterium | reverse complement strand
TATTTTGGCTAAGTACATAGCACTTCACGTTATTTATTGGCCTACCGACGCTTCTATTCATACGCTTGTTCTCACCTGGTCGGAATTCTTTTATAGCGGTAACAAAAGCCGCTTCTGTAAAAGCGTATTCATTAATGATATGCCCTGAGAATTTTTCTCTCAATTGGTTAATCCCCGCCTGCGTTAACTCCTCACCAACCAGAAGCAACCTCTTCAAGCTAGCGGTCTTTCTCAGATCAAAGTGCATCAAAACAGACCCCGTACCATTTAGGTATGTAATTTTTTGCTCATTTAAAAATTTTGGAAAATATTCGGGGTCCAAGCGTATTTCGTCAGGCACTACCACCAAGACTTGACCATTAATAAGAGCTATTAAGGTTTGGCGCATAAAGGGTTCAAAAACATAAGATGCAAGCAAGGCAACTCTTTCCGTCCCCTGCTCACGCATCTTATAACGACCTGATAAGTCTATAATACTGTTAACAACACTTTGATGAGTTTTAGAAACCCCCTTGGGAATGCCAGTTGTTCCCGATGTATAGGTCATATAAGCTTTTCCGGTGCTTTTAAGAGAGAGGTATGGCTTAACAAAACTGTTCTTTTGTTGCTCAATGTTCACAGGCAACAAACTTTCGATAGTAATTATGCTAACTTTGTCCTGATCCTTCCCTAGAACTTGTTGCAGTTTTTCTTTATGATGAGAGTTCGTTATTATGAGTCGGGTAGTACTATCGGAAACAATAAATCGCACACGCTCATCCGGATAGTCTTTATCAATCGGAACGAATGCTGCACCAGATTTCCACATTCCTAAAATTAGTGATATTATGCTATCGGTTTTATCTAAGTATAAAGCCACAAATTCGTCAGGCTTGATTTGAATTTCTCTTTTAAGCAGTTGATGAGCAATATAATTCGCGACTGCGTCAAGCTCACCGTAAGTTAATGTATTACCCCTATAAACCAAAGCTTCAGCACTACTATTTTTTGTTACGGCTCGCTCAAATAAATCATTAAGTCTTAAATCTTCTGGAAAAGCAGTATCGGTATTATTCCACTTTCGTAGCTGCTCTTTTTCTTTTGCGGATAATAACTCAAGATCCTTAAACAACTCATTCTTGCTACCTACTAGTTGGAGTAGAGTCTCCCTAAAAACACTGAGAACACCTCTAACGACTTTTTCACTTATAAAATCCTGAGCATAAGCAAGTGCAATGCGGATTGATTTGCTATCTTTGTCATTAAAAATAATGAGATTTAACGGAAAACAACTTTCCCGAGGAATGGGAAAATCACTTTCTTCTATATAGACTGACGCGTCAAAAAGAGAATAATCGAAAAGAGTGTCACTACTCAAACACTGCTCAAAAGAGCATAAAAATTTCTCACACAACTCTAATGCAGTTTCAATCGTGTTATTTGATAGTTGTGAATGATCGACAAGGCTTGGAATTACTAAAAATTCATCTGGTTTTCCGTGATTAAGTTTATTGGTGAAGGCAACAGCTGTCTGTGTACCATGTCCATAAGCTTGTAAAGCTGCGTGAAAAGATAATAACACAACACTTTTTAGTGACACATCCTTTTTATTGTTGGATATATTGGATATATAAGAGTTGAATCTCTTATATTCATTTCCCTTCAGGATGATCTCACATGTTTGGAGTTTATATGGAGAATCAGCGTTACCACGAATGATTATCTTATGCCTCCATTCATCCTTTAATAAAACATCAAAATCACATCTATCAGTATAATTCTCTTCCTCAAACTCTTTCGAACCCAATTTTGGTATGGAAAATAAATATGGAACCATCAAAAACACCTCAATGTTAAAATGAACTCTGCCAAAAAAGCCTATAACTGAATGTTATGAGGCAAGCCCCAGCGATACGCTCTACCCAAGGCCGAATTTCATGACTTCTTTGCATGAGAAAGGGTTGTGAAAAAAACAACGCAATCAACGAATACCAAATGATAGAGGTTGTAACTAAGGCAAGACTGTAAATCGCTCGTATCTTTATGGGAGTATCAATATTTACAGTTGCACCAACAATCGCAATAAAACACAAAGTAGCCTGAGGATTGAGAATATCAGTCAAAAAACCGATACAGAATGCCTCTTTTGGGCTAAGTCGTGTTCTCTCGGAGACCTCTAAAAAATCACTATCTTTTCTCCGAAATATTTTCAACCCTTGCCCCAAAACAAGCTGCTGTAGAAATTGAACAACCTTCTTTCTTATTTCGAGAGAAGCTGAATTCCAAATTGTTTTTGTTCCAATATAAAAAAGAAACACACAACCTGCATATTTGAGAGTTTGATAAAACCAGAGGCTATGTGCTTGTAAAAAACCCAGCCCCAGCACAGTAGGAACCTTATGAATTGAAGAACCGCAAACTATCCCAAGAGCAGTAAATATTCCCGCGGTCCTTGACGAGGCTATACTATTGCGGGCCGTAATAGTGAAATTTGCTCCAGGGATTAAAAGATTAAGAAAATTCATTGAATATAGGAATATGAAGTCGCTGATGTATGTCATTTCCATGATGGTAAACCTCCAAACTTCGCAAATATGGGCCATCATGTAGCTAAAGTTTCAGTATGTCTAGATATAAAATTATGTCTAAATATAAAATTATGTCTAAATATAAAATATTGACAATTGGCAACATGTTTGACATAGGGTGAGTTAGGGATTTAGGATTGGCCGATTTAATTGAGAACATTTTTGTAGAAGAAAAAAATTGCAATTCACATTTGTCCTATGTAGATATCTGGATGGTCCCACTATCAAAGTCACGACTTGATCACGAGAATTTTATAAGTGATTTTTGGAAGTAGTCTTGATGCTGGAGAAAGAATAGAGAGCCATAATGTTAGAATCCAAAAGTGACCAAGTAAGATATGTTCTGCGTCACTATGCTGTTAGGAGGATTTTATCTAGCTATATTGGATGTCTCCCATCTGAAGTTACCCTGATAATTGAGAAATACGGCAAGCCTCAATTGGCTAATCGGGAATATCTAGCGCATTTCAACTCTTCTCATTCAAAAGATTTTAGTGTTTGTGCTTTGTCCGCTACAGAACCAGTTGATGTGGATCTTGAAGTTTTAAAACCGCTTGACGAAATACACTCAGTATCACAGGTTGTACTCTCACAAGATGAACTTAGTTGTTTTAATAGACTCTTGCCGTCAGCCCAAACCTCTGTTTTTTTTATAAAATTTGGGCAAGAAAGGAAGCCCTTCTTAAATGTATTGGTCTTGGTCTAAGGTGCCCCCTTACTAATGTCAGTGTGTGGTCATCAAATGTGTTTCATCAAGGATATAGTGAATCAATAAGACAAAATTTCTATAAGTGGGGAGGATGTGATTTTTCATTTACTTTCAAAATAAGGAAACTTATTTCGGGAGTTGTTTTGGCAATAAAGGTATAATAAACATCCTTTACAGAGCCTTTCACTTTTAATTAGTTGCCTGAGAAAGAGGTCCTTTTATTTAGGGGAGTTTAATTGAGTTTTGTATAAAAATTATCCGAACGACTATGTTGCACTTTTCTTTATCAAAGCCATAGGAAACTTTTTTTTCTATGGTCTCAGAGGTTCCTTGGTCTTATATTTAGCTTCACAATTTGGATTCTCTGATGCTAGTGCGTTCAATTTATATGGAACTTTCATGACTCTGTCATTTTTGTCCCCAATCTTAGGTGGATATTTATGCGACCACTTCTTTGGTTTTCGTAAATCTGTGTTGCTTGGGATCACTCTTATTTTTGCAGGCAGTCTAATACTTAGTGTTTATAACCAACTGTTCGTAATATTAGGATTATCATTAGTAACAATTGGAATGGGAATTTTCCAACCGAGTACTTCTGCGGCTGTCGGAGAACTTCTCACTGCCTCGGGAAAGACACAGCAGCGAGATCGGGCTTTTACTTTTCTTTATATAGGAATGAATTTTGGTAATTTTGTGGGGCTTATTACGTGTGGAACACTTAGCCATTTTTATGGTAAACAAAGCATTTTCCCGGTTCTAGGACTTATCTTTTTCGTGTCCGTAATTTGTTCCGACCGTTATTTTAAAAACAGTCCGCTTTTGTCAAAAAAGGGCAAGCATCCCCCCCGTAATATCAGAGCAATCACGTTTATTTTCTTATCAATAGCTGGAGCCTTTATCACGTTACGTTGGCTTTCAAACACT
>CAIUVX010000182.1 GCA_903902705.1 uncultured Methylococcales bacterium | reverse complement strand
TGTTGTTTTTCTACACTAAAATATTTATTATCCATTATGTATCCTCCTAGCAAAAAGAGGATACAAACTTACTGCACACTATGTCAAGGGATACTTACCTATTTCAGTATAACTTCTTAATTACCTAGATTCCAAATACATTCCCATGAATAGCAAACCATAACAAAATATACAGAGAATAAAAACATAAATTTTAACCCAACTGTGGATTGATCTCAACCAAATATAGTTGCCCCGGATTCCCATCATTGCAAAGCAATAAGAACAATAGGCCTAGTGGTGGATTATTAACTTTTAGGCATAAGTTGGGTTTGAGCTTGGGAGAAGTTGTTGCTTTTGAGATATTTAGGGCTTCGATAGTCTTCGCCAATGGGTATGAAATACCCTTAACATCTATATCCTTTCTCTTTCTTCTGTAGTTAATTGGTGTTACTTTTCATCAGTAACTTATTGGTGTGTCTGTCTTTTCAACAAACATATTAAGGTGTTGAACATCATTTTAGAACAAGGAAAGTGGTTGTGTTTTATCTGAGCTTCATAAACGATCAAAAATTAGAAAATATTGTAAGAGAAGTCATTCAAAAAGGGCAGGATGCACAATTAAAAACTAATTTTTGCAAGAACGTTATTGATCCATTTTCAATATTATTTGAACTGAGTAGCTTTTCAATAAGCCCAAAACAGTGGCTTGAAAACGAAAAAATTAGGCAAGCTCAAAAAACATTATCTAATCATATTGGTTCATTTCACCAAAATATACTTGGGGCAATTGATGGTTGGAGTGTTTTAAACACTGGTGGTATAGTCGATGTTATTTCACTAGATAGAAAAATTATAGCAGAAGTGAAGAATAAACATAATACAGTTAAAGGATCAGATAAATCAGGCATGTACTATAGGCTAGAAGATCTTGTAATGCGCAAAGGACATACATACAAAGATTACAAAGCTTATTATGTGGAAATTATCCCAAATAAACCCATGAAATATGATGTCTGCTTTACGCCATCAGACTCACGCACTGGAGCAAAATGCCCCATTAATCCTCTAATTAGAAAAATAGATGGGTATAGTTTTTACGCTTTAGCAACAGGTGTAGAAGATGCTTTGTATCAACTGTTTTCTGTGATTCCTCGGGTTATTGAAAAAGTAAAGCCAGAATGCAAAATACTTGAGACCACAGCAGCTAAAGATTTTTTTAAAAAAGCCTTTCTATAGAAAAGACTTCAGCTTTCTTATTGGATTCATAGAATATCCATTGTGTCTAAATCGTAATTATTGCTAAGCATTGCAATAACGCAACGACCTAGGTGGTATCCCAAATTAACAGGGACAGCATTGCCAATCTGTTTATATTGGGAAGAGACAGAACCTTCAAAAGCCCAGTCATCTGGAAATGATTGTATTCTTGCATACTCCCTGATGGTTAGAGGGCGAGTTTCAGAAGGGTGACACCTTTCTGTTTGTTTTTGTGCTGGGTTGCAGGTTAAGGTCAGAGATGGTTCATTCCAAGCAAGCCTTCTAGCCATTCCAGTTTTACCGCCACCTAAAAATAAACTTGCTCCCATATAATTTTTCATAACAGATTCCGGTAAATCTCTCCAACAACCCCCTTCTGGCACAAGACTCATAACTTGATATTTTTTATCTGTATATTTTTGCCCCCTTGATTCTGGAACATCCCGTAATGCTTCTCCCAAACTAACTGTGTATCCACCTTCTTTTGGAAAAGCGATATGTGAATTAGAATCTTTTTTAACGCCAAAAATAACAAGTCTCTCTCTCTTTTGTGCCACATCAAAATACTGCGATCTCAATACACGATATGAAACTCTATAGCCTAAATCATCTAGTATTTGTAACATTACAGATATGGTTTTTCCATTATCATGTTTTTCTAAACCCCTTACATTTTCTCCAACTATCACGCGAGGGCTTATTTCTTTAATGGCTCTCGCATATTCAAAGAATAATGTCCCTCTTGTGTCCTCAAACCCAAGTCCTTTTCCTGCATAACTAAATGACTGACAAGGGAATCCTCCAGTAACAACCTCTGCCTTAATGCTTGTAAAATCAACTTTGGCAATATCATCAAGAATTACTGGCCAGTTAGGTTGGTTTTTTTTAAGTGTTGCTACTGCATTTTTATCGATCTCCACAAGCAATCTGCAATTAAGCCCTGCATTATGCAAACCCAAGGCTAAGCCGCCGCATCCTGAAAAAAGCTCAACAACTTTATAGGCTTGCCTTTCAATAGTTTTGAGAATTTTATAGCCGCCTTCACTTCCGCCAGATAGTTTTATCTTAAGTCTTTCTAGTTCATCCAATTGAAAAATACGATGCTCATTTTTAGTTCTTTGCGCTTTGACAAGCCCTTTTTTTTCCCACCGCCGAATAGTATCAATAGACACATTTAGCAGCTGGCTTGCTTTGGCAATTGATATATTAGAGGAAGAGAGCATTTAATAAATAACCTTTGCATATGTAAAGGTTACTATATGTTCTTTTAATAAATGTTTCAAGGTAAAATCAGCTTTAAATATGATACTGTTTAGAAATGGTGATATCTTAAAGGCAGATCACAAAATTTAGCTTCTTCTCATCTATTGATGCCTCTCATGCAAGTCTTCCTGATGGCGTTCTTGATGTAACCATTTAGTCACCAAATTAGCCTGCAAAAGTATGGTCTTTTAAAGAGGAGCAACTCCCTTACGTGATTCAAAATCAACTTTCGCCCAGTATGCTAGCCATTTTTCTACAG
>CAIUVX010000181.1 GCA_903902705.1 uncultured Methylococcales bacterium | reverse complement strand
TGCAGGATTCCATTGGTTTGTTATCTCCCAAAAAATCACCCTCAAAAACGCCTTAAATTTGGGAAGTCCTTATATCGTTCAAACCCTTACTGTTCCTAGCATTGATAAAAATCTCGTGGAACTTTGACTCCTTTTGTTTAAACTCACCCCACCTTGAATGAACTGGAAACCTTACGTCAACGTATTACTCAAACCTATGTTGATAATGGTTACATCAATTCAGGTGCGATTTTAACTGAAGATGCTTTTAACAATGGTGTGCTACGGTTCACTATTTTAGAAGGGCATTTAGAAGAAATCGTGGTGCATGGTCAAGAATGGTTGCGTGAAGGCTATGTGAGTAATCGCTTGTTAGGCGATGCCGACCAACCACTAAATCTGCAACAATTACAAGACCGTTTTCAGATGCTGCTTTCTGACCCGCTGATTAGTCAAATGAATGGGCGCATTTTGCCAGGCAGTTCACCTGGTAAAAGTATTCTCGATGTTGAGGTTACACGCGCTCAACCTTATCAACTTAGTTTGCTTGGTAACAACCAACGTCCACCCTCTATTGGAGCAGAAGCCTTTGGTGTGAACGGTTGGGTTCGTAATTTGACTGGACTGGGCGATATGGTGGATTTTACTTATTACAACAGCGCAGGTTCAAATCGTTATACAGGCGGATTAAGTTTGCCAATTACCGACCAAGATACCCAAGTATTTTTCCACTTTGACGAAGGCGATTCGTCATTTCAAGAGCAACCGATTCGTAAAATCAATGTCACCAGTCAGGTACATAGTTTGGAAGGCGGAATTAGTCATCCTTTTATCAATACCTCAAGACAGAAACTTAATTTCGGTACATTGCTTGCCATTCGAGAAAACCAAACCTATTTAGACGGGAAACCCTTTTCGTTTGTGACAGGCGATTCAACAGGGCATACGCAAGCAACTGTCGTTCGTGCGTTTCAAGATTACATTCAACGTTGGGATAATCACGCTTTGTCATTGCGCTCGACCTTTAGTGTCGGTTTGAACGCATTAGGGTCAACACCTCAGAAAAAAGGTAAATCACAAGACAGTGAATTTTTTACCTGGCTAGGACAAGCTCAATATGCTTATCGTGTTGATGAAGACGGTTCGCAAGTTGTGTTGAGGGGAAACAGCCAACTTAGTAACGATGTGTTATTACCGTTAGAACGCATTTCAATTGGCGGCATGGGAACAGTGCGCGGCTATCGTGAAAATCAGTTGGTGCGTGATGAAGGTTATAACTTGTCGGTTGAATATCGTTACCCTGTTTTAGGTGGGACTACGACAGTGATGGATTCGTTGATGCACCTTAATCTTGTGCCGTTTATTGATTACGGCAGTGCCTGGAATAAAGGTGAAAAACAAGATGATTTATTGTCAGCAGGTGCGGGTTTTGATTTCGATTGGAAACAGTTGCACACTGAATTTTATTACGGTTACGCTATTTATCAACCTATGCAAAAACAACAAGGCGATGTGCAAGATATGGGTATCCATTTCAAAGCACGCCTAGACGTTTTCTAACAATGAGGAATATAAAATGAAATCAATTGGAAAATGGCTTGTTGTGGGAAGTTTATGTATTGGCACCGCGCATGGCGCAACGTTTGAGGAATCTTATCAACAAGGGAAAGTGCGTTTAGAGCAAGAACAATATGGGTTAGCAGTCATTGAATTAAATGAGGCTCAACAACTCGCTTTAACACCAGAGGAAAAAGCCAAATCAGCAGGAATACTCGGTTTAACCTATTACCGAATGCAACGCTGGGAACCTGCAACGAAATTATTACGCGAGGCAATCAGCTTTAATGTTGGTGAAAATGCAGACCGCGCTCGATGGTTAGGAACGTTAGCCGATTTGGAAGCTGACAAAGGTCTGTTGGAAATTGCTCGTCCTTTGTACAAACAAGCGTTATCGCTAGTGGGAACAAATCCAGAATTGGTTGCAGGGCTTAAATTAGGCGAAATTGAAACCTTGCCGTTAGACGAAAAATTGCCAGAGTTAAACCAGGTAAAAGAAAATTTAGAATCGATTGAAAACACAGAAACACGCGCTCGATTACTCATCAATTTAGGAACTCAAGCCCATAAAATTGGCAAAGAAGGATTGGAACTTGCGTTTGCGTGTTTTGAACAAGCCAATAAATTAACCGCAAATTCACGTTTAAAAGCCGAAGCTCTCGGACAGCTTTCGCAATTATACGAAGAACAAAATCGTTTTAGTGAAGCCTTAAAATTAAATACTCAAGCGATTGCCGAAGCCAAAAAAGTGGATGCCCATGATTTGCTCCTCGAACTGGAATGGCGACAAGGGCGTTTAAACCGTAGTTCGCAAAAATTACCTGAAGCCACGTTGGCTTATCAAAACGCTATCGAACACATTGAAGCGATTCGCCAAGACATTCCTGTCGAATATCACAACGGACGTTCGTCATTTCGAGAAATTTTAGAACCTGTTTATCTAGGTTTGGCGGATTTGTTGTTGATGCAAGCCAGTCAAAAAAGTGGGGCAGAAAAAAACTTATTGCTACGCCAAGCGCGTGAAACCGTTGAACTAATTAAACAATCAGAATTAGAAGACTTTTTAGGCGGACGTTGTTCGGTTCATACCAGTAAAAACTCATTAGATGCCGTGGAGGCGAGTACCGCGATTATTTACCCAATTCTTTTGCCGGAGCGGTTAGAAATATTGGTGAGCAGTGGTAGTGAGATTCGACAATATACGCAACCTATTGATGCCGCAACATTGCAAGAATTAACCAAGCATCTAGCTCACAGTTTGCGTACTAGTAAATATGACGTGAAGAAAACCGCTAATCAGCTTTATCAGTCGCTGATTGCGCCTGTTGAACCTTGGTTGCAACAGCAGCACATCAAAACGTTGGTGATGGTGCCTGATGGGGTCTTACGTTTGATACCACCTGCGGTTTTATACGATGGTGAGCATTATTTGATTGAAAAGTATGCTGTGGCAACGTCACCAGGTTTGACATTATTTGAACCAGCACCGTTGCAAAAACGTGGCATTAAAGCCTTGCTTGCGGGGATGAGTGAACCAGGTTCAGTGGTTGAACATTTACCCACCGCCTTTTTGCAGTCCATTACAGGAACCAGTTCATCGCGTGGTGGCAATCCAAGCGATATGAGTGAGACGGCGGTAAAAAGTCGCAAGTTAGAATTGGAGCGGATGATAAAAGAGCCTGTATTTCGTCAGCAGCTCAAAGAGAAATTGAGTTTGCCAGGTGTGGGGGAAGAAATTAAAAGTTTACAAAAAGAAATTCCTAACACAGCGATTACAAATGAAGGCTTTACCGTCGAAGCCTTTAAAAAACAAGCGATGCAAGAACCTTATTCGGTAGTGCATATTGCTTCACATGGTGTATTTGGTAAGACAGCTGATAGCAGTTTTGTGATGGCGTATGACGGCGTTATCAATATGGACGAATTAGAACAGCTTTTAAAATCGGATAAATTCGCCAAACAGCCTGTTGAATTATTAACCTTGAGTGCGTGTCAAACAGCTGAAGGTGATGACCGTGCGCCGCTCGGATTAAGCGGTGTGGCACTTAAAGCAAAAGTTCGCAGCGTATTAGGCACATTATGGCCAGTTTCTGATGAAGCCGCATCATTGCTAATGGCGGAGTTTTACAAAGCTCTTGCACAACCTAACGCCAGTAAAGTTGAAGCTCTGCGGCAAGCGCAAATTTTTATACTCAAACAAAAAGGACTCGAAAATCCCGTGTATTGGTCGCCCTTTATTTTGGCGGGGAGTTGGTTATGAAAATAAAATTATTAGCGGTGCATATTGGACTTGCGTTGAGTTCGTCGGTTTTTGCCGAAGGCATTGCAACAGATGGTTCAATGGGCGCAGTGCAAACTTTAACAGGTTCAAATGTTGAGATTTCACGAACACTCGGCAAAACTGCTGGCAACAACCTATTTCACAGCTTTTCTGATTTCAATATCGACAAAGGGCAAACAGTTACTTTTACAGGCTCAGATAATCTGCAAAATGTTATTTCCAGAGTCACAGGGGCAAATCCTTCCATAATTGACGGCACGCTAAAATCTGAAATTAAAAACGCTGATTTTTACTTTATCAATCCCAATGGCATAACGTTTGGTTCAGGTGCTTCTGTTGATGTGCCAGCTGCTTTTCACGTTACGACTACCGATAAAATAGATTTTGGTAAAAATGGTGGTGTCTTTTATGCCGATTTGAGCAAAGACAGCAAACTGAGTAGTGATTCGCCGGCTGCTTTAGGATTTTTGGGGACTTCTAAAGTCACAAATGGCTTGATTGATTTTAATAATTCAAAACTAACGTTCAAAGATGGGCAGACGCTTGATGTCGTTGCTGGGCAAATTATGATGGACGGTAAAGG
>CAIUVX010000180.1 GCA_903902705.1 uncultured Methylococcales bacterium | reverse complement strand
GCTAATAAAATGATTACAAAACCGTTCGCACTGAGCCTGTCGAAGTGTGAATGTGGTTCGACAAGCTCACCACGAACGTTATCATTTTATTGTGCGTTAGCTATACCAACATCACATCAACCAACGGCGTGACATTGATTTCGCTCATTACGTCATCACCACCATCATCTTTAATATTAACAGCCATTAGATTTGCGCCCCTTGCACTTGTAAGTCGTCATTACTGGTTTTAAGAACTGGTTTCTTTTCTATAGGGCGTGATGGTGCAGAATTGACCACGGGACGCTTGATTAAGAATGAGGTTTTCAACGCTAAATGGACAAAATCGATAGAAAAATCATCAAGAAATGCCCAAATCACTTTGTTTCTACGAATAAAAAAGTTGTATCCGATAACGGCAGGCACAGCCACCGCAATACCAACGGCAGTAGCAACCAATGCTTCACCGATAGGACCAGCAACCACTTCTAAACTGGCAGAACCACTTTTACTGATACTGGTCAACGCGCCCATAATTCCCCACACCGTACCGAATAAACCAACAAACGGTGAGATACTGCCTACGGTTGCCAGTATGGCTAAACCACTTTCCAACGCGCCGCGTTCTTTTTGCATTTGTTGACGTAAACGTCTGTCCAATAATTCTTGACGATCCCCTGTATGTTCAAGATCGTGAGTAGTTGTGCCGCCGTCAGCTTCTAGTAACGTGGTGAAACCAACATCAGCAACTCTGGCGGCAGGGCCTTTATTACCTTGCAAGCTAGAGGCAGCTTGAAAATCGGGAGCTGCCCAAAATTTCTTGCTATAAGCCCGATTGTGAGTAGAAATCCTCAGATGCTGGATACCTTTGATTAGTATCAATGCCCACGTCACCGCAGAAAAAGCAATTAAAATCCATAAAGTGGCATCAACAATGTGAGCAGATGTAGTTTCTGGAGCTGCCGCAGGCACTGCTACGCCTGTGGTCGCAGTAGTATTTGTAGCGACTGGAGCTATAGCGGTTATAGGTGTTGCCACGCTTGCTACAGGTGTATTTGCCACGACTGGTGTCGCATTACCTGAAACAGGAGCTTGATTAACTGCTGGTGCAACGCTAGCAGTAGCGGATGTTGTTTCTGTCATGATTAAAACCTCAACTTAATTTAAAATTTATAGGAACATTTACCCAGCCATCGATGGGGGTGTCACCACGCTTAGCAGGCTCAAATATCCATTTTTTTACGGTACTCACCGCTTCACTGTCTAATATGTCATGCCCGCTAGAGGTCACTACCGCAACACTGTCAGGCTTACCACTGGGTAGAACATGGACTTTTAGTACCACTCTGCCTTCCCAGCCACGTTCTGCTGCGACTTCGGGATAGTCAGTCGTCGGATTATTCTTATAACCCGCACTACCACGCGGCTGTGTTACTTTTTCCACTGGCTTAGGCGGTGGTGGTGGCGCAGACGGCGCGGGCGGTGCTGTAATCACAGGTGCTTTCGTATCGATATTCGTTGTCTGAACAGGTTGCGGTGCAACTAGCTTTGGTGCTGGCTTAGGTGTCACTTTAGGCTTCGGCGGTTTGTTAATCGCAACCACTTTAGGTGGCGGTGGTGGCTGAACGACCTTAGGTGGTGGTGGCGGAGTCGGTCTAACAAACGAAATCTGAACTTTAGGCGGATTTTTAACTACCTCTATTTGCTCAGCCTCAAGCGGAGAATGCTTGAAATGATCCACAATAATAGTGTGAGCTACTATCGACAAAACACCGATAAGCAGATAGTCAACGATCTTGTTGTCTCTATAATCGCTACTGTGTTTAAAATCCCCTAATGCAACGGCGACTGAAGAAGTAGACAAGCGTTCTATTAGATAATTGTGATCTGGCTTGATGGAAATAACATCGGCTTTTTTTCTTTCTGGTACGCGCAATACAGGTTCGGCTTTATCAAAAGCCTTCAAAGGACTGTTCATGTGATATTTCTCCTTTCTTAAAAAGTCGCTGTACGATGGACAGTAGATAAAGCGTGTCGAATAAAACGAATACCTAGCCAGCGTTTGTTAATACTGTTTACACATATAAAGCACTTACCATGCCATATTTATTTTAATCTATGAAAAACTATCACGAAAAATATATAAGCAATTGTATTTAAAATGATTTTATAGGATAAATAGACTTCATAAAGAAGGGGTGGTCAGTACAAAACTACACTTTTCAACGGGTATCCATTTAGTAGCTGCTTGTTGAGCATCAACTTTAATAGGCTTTTGTTAGTTTGGTGTTTCCTGAGCAACACCTTGCAAAAAAAGAAGGCGATAGGATTCTAGTCGCGGCTCACAGTTAAGTCATTGATGTTGGTTTAGTGGGTGCTAAAGTGATTACAGGCTGTTGATTTTAGAAACATCTGTGCTTGAAGATAATCAGTGAGTTATCGGTTTTTGAAGCTTGTTTAGCGTTACGGCTCAGGCTTTGCCTGATAATCAAGCAGAGCCGACCGCCTTATATAGCTAACAGCCAATAAAATGATTAAAAAACCGTTCGCGCTGAGCCTGTCGAAGCGTGAATGTGGTTCGACAAGCTCAGCACGAACGTTATCATTTTATTGTGCGTTAGGTATAGAGTCAATATGTTCAAACTTATGTAGATAAGGGGTGATGAGATTAGTCGATAGGATAGGGTAAAAAATCTGTCCATTTCACTTCACCACCTGCTTCGTCAGGGGTGGGTAACAGGGCGACATTCCAGCCACCACCTAAGGCTTTAACTAACAGCACAGAAGCAGACAGGCGATCACCTAATAACTGCACCGCCGTTTGCTGGTTGGATAATGCCACAGTTTGAGCGGTCATAACATTCAAATAGCTTATCGTTCCCGCTTGGTATTGATTGGTTGTCAGTGTGAGTGTTTGTTTAGCGGCATTAACCGCTTTTTCCTGTACTTGAGCCTCCTCTTCGAGAATCCGTAGAGCCGCCAAATTATCCTCCACTTCCTGAAAACTGGTCAGCACGGTTTGTCTATACAAAGCGACACTGGCATCTAAACCATCGAGTGCTTGCTTATATTGGGCATTTTTTGCGCTGCCATCTAATAAGGTCAACGCCGCGCCCGCAGGCCCTAATGCCCAATACCGCTTGGCGGCAGTTATCAGCGTATCTAAGGTGTTGCTTTGATAACCTGTGTTAGTCGCCAGATTAAGGGTAGGGAAAAACGCCGCTTTTGCCACGCCAATTTGGGCATTGGCAGCGGCAACTTTGCGTTCAGCACTGGCAATATCAGGTCGTCTTTCCAGTAATTCTGAGGGTAGACTGACGGGGATTGGAGGCGGTGTAACAGCTAATAAAATGGGTTTTATCGATACATCTGCTGGGGCTTTACCGATTAAAACCGCAATGGCGTGTTCCAGTTTTGCGCGTTGCACTCCCAGATTAATGGCTTGTGCGCGTGCGGATTCAAGTTGGGTTTCTGCCTGTACTAAATCGGTTTTGGCGACGACCCCCGCTTCGTAACGATTTTTGATGATCTCCAGTGTTTTCGCGTAAGCGGCGACGGTTTCATCAAACAAGGCTTTTTGCGCATCCAGTATGAGTAACTGAAAATAATCGTCAGCTAAGGTTGCCTGAGTCGATAAGTGTAAAGCTTGTAAGGTAGCGGCACTGGCTTGAGCATTGCCTGTGTTGGATTCAACCTGACGACGCACACTGCCCCATAAATCAGGTTCCCAAGCCATCGCGATAGCCGTGTTAAACACATTTCTAATACCTGGGGGAGCAACGCTTTGACCACCACTGGCAGCACGAAAACGGTTGGTTGTCGCCGTTATCGTACCCGTTGGAAGATAAGCGGCGCGTGCTGATTGTACTAAGTGTTGGGCTTGACGGTATTGCGCTTCGGCTTGGGCAATGGATTGATTGGCTTTAATAACCTGTTCTTCCAGTTTGTTTAGCTCAGAGTCTTTGAATATTTCCCACCATTTGCCTTGCAACAAATTATCACGCGGTTGTGCTTGTTTCCAGCCTTTGATTTCTTTGAAGTTAGTCGGAATAGTTGCTTGGGGGCGAACATAATCAGGGCCAACGGTGCAACCTATCAATTGTGCAGTGATCAGTGAATAACACAGGTGTGGAATAATACGAACTGTCATAAAAATCTCAGCGATACATTAAGCAGGTTTATCTGCTAGTGTCGCGGTACGGTTAAAAAAGCGGCGATGAGTCCATAGCCGAAAACGATCCAGATAAATATAAACCACTGGTGTGGTGTACAAGGTCAACATTTGACTAAAAATCAAGCCACCAACAATAGAAATACCCAGTGGTTGACGCAGTTCCGCACCGTAACCCTTTCCTAATGCTAGCGGTAATGCACCAAACAGCGCGGCAAAGGTGGTCATCATAATGGGGCGAAAACGCAGGGCGCACGCCTGAAAAATAGCCTCGCGTGAATCCAAACCCAACTCACGTTCGGCGTGTAAGGCAAAATCTATCATCATAATGGCATTTTTCTTCACGATGCCAATCAACAAAATCACACCAATTAACGCGATGATGCTGAATTCAGTACCGCAAACAATTAATGCCAACAATGCGCCAACGCCCGCAGAAGGCAATGTCGATAAAATAGTCAGCGGGTGAATAGTGCTTTCATAAAGCACACCCAGCACAATATAAATGCTCAGTAATGCTGCCAAAATTAAAAACGGCTGATTGCGTAGCGATTCCTGAAAGGCTTTAGCCGACCCCTGAAAAGCCCCTTGTATCGAATTGGGCGTACCGATGTCGCGCATGGTTTTGTTAATAACCTCGGTAGCGGTAGACAGTGAAACGCCCTCTTGAAGATTAAATGATAGCGTAGCGGCGGCAAACTGCCCTTGGTGATTAACACTCAGCGGCGTGTTAGTCGGTGCAAAACTAGCGATACTAGACAACGGTACTTGTTTCGCGCTCGCTTGTTCACCAGACGGCAAACGCTGGGATGGTACACTGATATAAACCTGCTTCAAGGATTCTGGGCTTTGCCAATAGTCAGGCGCAAGTTCCATGATTACGCGATATTGATTTAGTGGATTATAAATCACCGACACTTGACGCTGTCCAAAGGCATTGTTAAGGCTAGTGTCAATCATCGCTTGACTGATACCATAGCGCGATGCCAACTCCCGATTCACCACTAAACCGATTTGCTGTCCTTTGTCTTGTTGGCTGGTATTGACATCTTTTAGTTCTGGCTGTTTAGCCAATGCGGCAAGTAATTTCGGCATCCATTCGCGCAGCAAACCCGAATCATCAGATTCCAAACTGTATTCATACAAACCCGCAGAAGGTCGTCCACCTATGCGTAGCTCTTGCGCTGGAAACACGTGCAGTTTTGCCCCTGGAATACGACTGATACGATTGCGCAAGCGTTCCATCACCGTCTCAATGTTATCACGTTCGTTATGCGGTTTGAGTACCGTAAAGACTCTGGCACTGTTGCTGCTTTGTTGTGCGCCAGCAAATCCCACCACATTACTGACCGCTGGGTCTTGTTGTAACAATTCAGAAAATTGAAACAGCTTTTTTTGCAGGGCGGCAAAAGAAATGCCTTGATCTGCTTGAATTTCACCAATCAAGCGACCACCATCTTGCGTTGGAAAAAAACCTTTGTCGATAATCGAATATAAATAAAAGTTTAATCCTATCGTCGCCAATAATAACAGCATCATGATTCGGCTATGACGTAATGCCCAGCGTAATGAGTGTTCATAACCGCCTTGAACACTGTCAAACGCCCGACCAATAGCTTGATAAATACGACCATGTGTTGGTTTTTCCTTAGTCAACCAGCGAGCGCATAGCATCGGCGTGGTTGCCAGCGAAATCAGCAACGAAACCATCACTGCCGCCGACAACGTCACTGCAAATTCTCGAAACAAGCGACCGACTACACCACCCATTAATAAAATCGGCAAAAATACGGCGACTAGCGACACACTCATCGCCAATACGGTAAAACCCACTTCCTTGGTTGCTTTCAATGCGGCTTTGAATGGATGTAAACCTTTCTCTACATGGCGGCTAGCGTTTTCCAATACCACAATCGCGTCATCGACCACAAAACCCGTGGAAATAGTCAACGCCATCAGCGAGAGATTGTTAATGCTAAAACCAGAAAAATACATAAAAGCGCACGCACCCAGCAACGACACAGGGACGGCGACAATCGGCACTAGCGTTGAACGCACATCACGCAAAAATACCAACACCACTAAAATCACCAATGCTATCGCAATAAATAAGCTGTACTCAACTTCGTCAATAGACGAGCGAATCGCCAGCGAGCGATCGACCACCACTGATAATTCAATGGTGCTGGGAATAGATGCCCGCAATTCTGGCAACACCGCTTTGACCTGCTCAACGGTTTGTATCACATTGGCAAGCGGTTGTTTTCTGAGAATAATCAGCACGGAAGGATCACCGTTTTTCAGACCCGTATTACGCAAATCTTCTACCGAATCTTCCACTGTACCCAAATCACTGATTTTGACCGCCGCACCGTTGCGATAACTGACAATCAGCGGCAAATAGTCTTCAGCTTTACGCGCTTGATCGTTAGCTTGAATTTGCCAACGTTCCGCACCGCTTTCCATCACGCCTTTCGGGCGATTAGTATTGGTTTGCGTGATGGTGTTTCTGACCTCTTCCAGACCGATGCCGTATTTATTCAAAGCATTGGGATTCAATTCAACCCGCACCGCTGGCAATGCCGCACCACCGATTTGTACTTGACCGATACCTGAAACTTGAGAAATTTTTTGCGCCAGAATCGTTGATGCTGCATCATACATTGCACCGCGTCCCAAACTTTTAGAAGTCAGAGCTAACACCAGAATTGGTGCATCCGCTGGATTATCACGCCGATAGCTGGGACGATTGGGCATATTGGTGGGCAACAAACTTGCTGCGGCATTGATAGCCGCTTGCACATCCCGCGCCGCGCCGTTAATGTCGCGTTCCAAATCGAATTGCAAAGTGATTTGTGTTGATCCCAAAGAACTGCTGGAAGTCATTTCGCTAATGCCAGCGATACGCCCCAATGCCCGCTCCAACGGCGTGGCAACAGTTGCCGCCATCGTCTCTGCACTCGCCCCTGGTAATTGCGCTTGTACCGCGATGGTTGGAAAATCCACCTGCGGCAATGATGACACAGGCAAATTCAAAAAAGCCAGTACACCTGTAATGGCAATGGCAATGGTCAATAATGTGGTAGCGACAGGGCGGTAAATAAACAATGCTGATAAATTCATTACAAAGTCCCTTCGTTTTCAACCGCTTCGGCTTCGGGCTGATTGGGTTTGAATACGCTGTTGACGCGCCGCGCTAAACTATCCATCCATAAATAAATCACGGGCGTGGTGTATAAGGTTAATAACTGACTAACCAATAAACCGCCGACCATTGTTATACCCAATGGATGACGCAATTCAGAGCCAACACCCGACCCCAACATTAACGGTAACGCGCCCAGCAATGCTGCCAGTGTAGTCATCAAAATCGGTCTAAAACGTAGCAAACAGGCTTGGAAAATGGCTTCTGCTGGGGGCATTCCTTGTTTGCGCTCCGCTTCTAGCGCGAAATCAATCATCATAATGACGTTCTTTTTAACGATACCAATCAACAAAATGATGCCAATAATTCCGATAATTCCTAAATCTCCCCCCGAAATTATTAACGCCAACAACGCGCCGACACCCGCAGAAGGTAGTGTGGAAAGAATGGTAATTGGGTGAATATAACTTTCGTATAACACACCCAACACGATATACACCGTGACTATCGCCGCCAAAATCAACCACAAGGTATTATCCAATGAGGCTTTAAATGCTAATGCCGCGCCTTGGTAGCTGGTGCGTATGCTTAACGGTAATTCAATTTCTTCCTTGGTACGGTCAATTGCCGCGACTGCATCGCCTAATGATGAACCAGCGGCAATATTAAATGACAGCGTTGCCACAGGAAACTGATCGAGATGACTAATCGCCAACGGAGTGGGGCGTTCTGATATTTGTGCTATTGCCGATAACGGTACTTGTGTGCCATTGGTAGAAGGTACGCGCAAATCGTTCAAATCCTCTGGCGTACTTTGCGCGGCTGGATTCACCTCAAGCACCACACGATATTGATTGGCTTGCGTGAAAATAGTCGAAATTAGCCGTTGCCCATAAGCACTGTATAGTGCGTTGTCTACATCAGCAGTGCTGACACCCAATCGGCTAGCGGTGCTACGGTCAATATTGACATACACTTGTTGCCCTTGATCTTGAACATCGCTAGTGACTTCGCTAAATTCAGCTTGGGTGGCTAATTTTTCTACCAGTTTATGCGTCCATTTATTCAATTCATCAATGTCGGCAGTTTCTAGTGTGTACTGGTATTGAGTGCGACTGACACGATTTTCCATCGTCAAATCCTGCACAGGTTGTAAATACAACGCCACACCCGTCAAGCTGTTCAACTTGGGTTTGAGTCGATTGATAACAGCCGTGGCACTGACACGTTCATCTTGCGGTTTTAAATTAATCAAAAATCGTCCTGCATTCGGTGTGCTGTTAATACCGTCCACACCGATAAATGACGATAAACTTTCTACTGCTGGGTCTTCAAGTATCAATTTACCTAGCTTTTGCTGATAGTCTGCCATTGCCAAAAACGACACATTTTGCGGAGCTTCGGAAAAGCCTTGAATAATGCCCGTATCTTGGGTAGGAAAAAAACCTTTCGGAATAAAGACATACAACACTACTGTCAGCGCGGCAGTCATAAAAAATACTGTCATCGTGAGGGCTTGATGTTTCAACACCCATTTTAGCGTGCGCCCGTAACCTGCAATCAATCGCTCAAACCAATCGTCCTTGTGCTGTTCAGCTTCTTTATCTGCGTTGTGAGGATGTAATAATCTGGCACACATCATCGGGGTTAAGGTCAGCGAGACAACGGCGGAAATTAGAATCGCCACTGCCAGTGTAATGGCAAATTCACGGAATAATCGTCCAACTACATCACTCATAAACAACAGTGGAATCAATACCGCCACCAACGAAAAAGTCAGCGAAATAATGGTAAAACCAATTTGCTCAGAGCCTTTCAGCGCGGCTTTTAGCGGTGATTCGCCGCGTTCAATATAGCGAGAAATATTTTCAATCACCACAATCGCATCATCGACCACAAAACCTGTGGCAATAGTCAACGCCATTAAAGTCAGATTATTGATACTAAATTCTGCCAGATACATCACCGCAAACGTACCGACTAATGACAATGGCACGGCAACACCAGGAATAATGGTGGCTGGTACGTTGCGCAGAAACAAAAAAATAACCATCACAACCAGCGCGACAGCCAAAAACAATTCAAACTGCACATCGTGTATCGAGGCGCGAATAGTGACAGTACGATCAGTGAGCGGTACGACTTCGATACTCAACGGCAATGACGCTTGCAACTTTGGCAATAATTCTTTAATGCGATCCACCACTTCAATCACATTTGCACCTGGTTGACGTTGAATATTGATAATCACCGCCGCGTCTTTATTTGCCCACGCCGCTAAGCGTACATTTTCCGCACCATCGACAACTTCGGCAACTTCGCTCAAACGCACAGGTGCGCCATTACGATAAGTGACCACTAATTCACGGTATTCATCCGCTGAACGCAATTGGTCATTACTGTCGATAATGGCAGAACGCAATGGGCCATTAAACATCCCTTTGGGTTGATTGACGTTAGCGGCTGCAATGACGATACGCACATCTTCCAGACTGATACCGTAAGCGGCGAGGGCTTTGTGATTGGCTTGAATGCGTACCGCAGGGCGTTGACCACCGCTAATACTCACCATACCGACACCTGATAATTGGGCGATTTTTTGCGCAACACGGGTATCAACTAAATCTTCAACTTTGAATAATGGCAAGGCTTTGGAACTGACCGCCAGTGTCATAATCGGGGTATCGGCTGGATTTACTTTGCTATAAATCGGTGCTTGCGGCAAATCGTCTGGCAGAAAGTTGGCAGCTGCGTTAATTGCTGCCTGCACGGTCTGCTCGGCAATATCCAAATTCAGTTCAAGACTAAACTGCAACGTAATCACTGATGCACCGCCTGAACTGGTTGATGACATTTGTGTGAGTCCCGCCATTTGACCGAACTGACGTTCCAGCGGTGAAGTGATGACTGAGGTCACGACTTCAGGACTTGCACCTGGATACAAAGTCACGACCTGAATCGTCGGATAATCCACTTGCGGCAATGCCGACACGGGCAATAAACGATAAGCGAGTATACCGACCAGCAGCATTGCTACCATCAGCAACGAAGTCGCTACAGGGCGAAGAATAAATAGCCTAGACGGATTAAAATTTGGTAGAGAATTATTTGGGCTGGTCATGATTAAGAACGCCGCTCGCGCTTGCCAACCTGAGCTTCGGGTTTGGGCTGTATGGGACTAGCGGCAACGGCTTGACCGTCTTTTTCGGCAATATCGACTTGAGCACCTTCACGCAATCGGTCTCCACCTTCAATCACTACGGTTTCGTTAGCAGCAAGACCCTCTTTTATCACCACTTTGTCGCCTTCGGTTTCTCCCAGAGTGATACGCCTTATTTGCACGGTTTTGTCGGGTGTTATCAGATAAACAAACGCGCCCTGGGTATCGTGTTGAATCGCCGCACTGGATACTTCGGTCACATCCTTGAGTGTCTCTAAGTGCATTTTGATATTGACAAACTGATTGGCAAACAACGCGCTGTCATTATTATCAAATTGTGCTTTGAGTTTGAGTGTACCCGTCGTTGAGTCGATTTGATTATCGATAGCCAGCAATTTACCCTCAGCTAATTTATTTTTACCCATACGATCATAAGCAGTCACATTAACAGGCTCATGATTACGCCAGCGTTGAATAATCGATTGCACCTTGTCTTCAGGCAGGCTAAACACCACGCTGATGGGCTGAAGCTGGGTAATTACCACCAAACCGTTATCATCGTTAGCATGAACAATATTGCCCTGATCGATTTGACGCAGTCCAGCTCGTCCAGCAATCGGTGCAGTTAGCCGTGCATAACTAAGTTGTAATTTAGCGTTATTAACTTGGGCTTTATCCATTTCCACGCTGCCTTGATATTGCTTGACCTGCGATTCTTGAGTGACGGTCTGTTGCGCAGAAATTGAATCTTGTTTAAGCAACGTTTGATAACGCTGATGATCTAGCTGGGCATTTTGAAGTAATGCTTGATCGCGTAGCAACTGACCTTCCGCTTGCTGTAACTGTACTTGAAATGGGCGCGGGTCAATTTCAGCCAATAAATCACCTTCTTTGAGCATCTGCCCTTCATTGAAGGAAATTCGTACCAGTTCACCATCAACTCTAGGGCGCACAGTCACAGTGCGTAATGCCGTCACAGTACCTAAGCCACTTAGATACACGGGGAAATCAGCTTTTCCAGCGGTTTCTATCGATACTGCCGATGGTTCATCATGTTTGTCATGTCTAGGTTTGCTATTGTCTGCACCAAGTTTGGTCTGTTCAGCCGCATTTGATGGATGCTGAAAATAAAAAAATCCGACCATCGATATAGTAAATACAAGCAGTAAACCAGACAGTAAAGAAAATCCGTGTTGATTGGCGAGTGGGAGGAGTTTATGGTGATTATGTTGAGTCATACGAACTTTTTAATTAATCAAGGGGGTTGGGAGCGAATGGCTGTAATATTTGCCAATAACTCAGTCGAAGCAAAAAATATGCCGCAACATAAATAACTGTTTTTATAGGATTATTATAAAGAACGTCTACTTAGCTGTTTAAATATCAACAGTCTTTGCTTGAATCATGACTGCCAATCAACAGTCTAGGTTGAATAATTGAAAGGTAATGAATGTGACGCTATCGATACTCTAAAGAATTGATGACTGATGATAAGCAACACATCAAAGACTCCCAATAACGGTACGGAACATCGGATTTAAAGATATAGCAATCTGATAATAACGTTTTATTAACGACAGAAATTATTTTAGTATTCTTAACAAGAATAGGGGTATTGACATCATAACCTAATCAGCTCTGTCACCCGATTATCAGGAAACGCTTAATGACTTGGTATTGTTCGCCATTTTCTAATAATTCCAAGGAGTTGATTTAAACGCGGATGATGAGCCTGAAAAGGATTTATCTACCTACTTTATTTGAAAAGCAAACGAGTAAATTATTATGGATACATTTTTAGGCAGTAATTTCGGTAGTGGTCAAGATGAACACGCCTCAACACTGTTGGCTTTCGATGAGTTACAATCGAGATCGTTATCACTTTCTGTGCGAGCAACCGCTCTGGTTTTTGAAGACCCTGTTTCGCGTCGATTACTTGAGCAAATCGAACGTATCGCTCCTAGCGATGCCACTGTCCTTATTATCGGTGAAACAGGAACAGGTAAAGAATTAGTAGCGAGGCATATCCATAATTTAAGCAACCGCAGTAAAAATGTTTTTGGTGCATTAAACTGTGCCGCATTAAGTGAAAATCTCATAGAAAGTGAATTATTCGGACATGAAAAAGGCTCATTTACAGGGGCTTTTACCAGTAAAGAGGGTTGGTTTGAAACCGCTAACAAAGGTAGTTTATTTCTTGATGAAGTAGGTGACTTACCGATGGGTATGCAGGCTAAACTGCTAAGGGTGTTACAAGAACGCGAAGTTGTTAAAGTCGGTTCAAGGCAACCAGTACCTGTCGATGTCAGAATTATTGCCGCAACTAACGTCAACCTAGAACAAGCCGTTGCTGCCTCACATTTTCGCGCCGATTTATATTACCGTTTCAATGTTGCGACTATTCAGTTAAGCCCCTTGCGTGACCGACCCGCCGATATTATGCCGTTAGCAAAACATTTTTTAAAAATTTATGGTGAGCGTTTAGGTTATAGCGAAATCAAGTTATCGCCAGCTGCTGAATTGACTTTATTGAATTACGATTGGCCTGGGAATATTCGAGAACTGGAAAATGCTATTCACCGCGCACTTCTGGTTTGCCCAAGTAATTGTTTACGTCCTGAAGATTTTAAATTATCTGGTGTTAGACCCTTAGAACATCGGACATCCGTTTCAATGACTTCTTTAGAAAGTGCGTTACAGCGTCTTTGTGAACAATCACCACCCAAACTATTTGAAATTGTAGAAGAGACGGTTATTCGCACCGCCTTTGAATTTTGCGAAGAAAATCAAGTCCAGACTGCGCGTTTGTTGGACATTAGCCGTAATGTACTTCGGCATAAACTAGGACTCTATGGAATGCTGCCGAATGGGCAGAAGAAACTATCAGATACTTACAGTCTCGTGGAAATTTGAAGAGTAGAAAGTGGAATGCAGGGGACTCTCTCCACATTCCATGTTGTTCTACGCGGGTTGTTCTTAATGTGCTAGCATCTGATTTTTTATTGTAACCAGATCAACTTCGTTTTTTTCTTGTTCTTCTACTCCTATTTGAGTTATAAATCGTAATAGTTTTGTAAGATAGAACTCATTGACTAGCAAGGGATTCTATTGTTTAAAAACTGCACGCTTTCAGAGTAAGATGGGAGTAGTAGTTTGATTGATGATTGTCTTGCAACTATATGATTGGCAAAAAATCTGCTCCCTTCATCATGAACACGATAAGCCTTGTAGGTCGGAATAAGACTAATTGAACATTCCAGCGAAACTTCTTCAATATACTTACCAAAGCCAGTGAATAGATAGAGGTCGCGGGATTGCCCCTGACCTCTATCTAATTTAAGTGGGGCTATTATTTAGCTGCTGCGACCGAAATAACCGAACGAATATCATCCAGTGTAGTTACACGAGTTCCGTGTAAAGCGGCAATTTGGCGAATATCCAAATTGAGCTTTTGAACATTCTCATACAGATTGACGGTATAAGGATTTGCCTTTGCTGGCGGCGGGGTATTAGCGGCGGGTGGCGTATAAGCATCCGCTTCAACTAATATTTTCTCGGCAGGCAAATAAATCAACGCAAAAGCATCATTATGACCATTGCCAGCGATAGGATAAATTTCTATAGCATGGTTATTGCCGTCTGTTAAAACGTGTTTGTCTGTGAACGTTTCAAATTGAGCCGCTTTTTTTGAACTTGCCAATTTATCTGGGTTGATGGTTCTTGGTTCTGCCCACACTTTTTCAAAATAAGGTTTGTTATCTTGATGCGTGACAATCGTTGAACCTTCATCAACAAACGTGCGTAAACCACCTGCGTGGTCGAAATGCGCGTGGGTGTTTACCAGATATTTGATGGGCTTGTTGGGAATGACTTCCTTAATTTTGGCAATCAGTGCTAGAGAACGTTCTTCGTTAAGCGGTGCTTCAACCAGAACAACATGATCGTTTTGTTCAATAGCTACGCTGTGATGCGTACCGCCTGTAAGATAGTAAACGCCATTTGCAAGTTTGTCAGCTTGAACGGTGACCGCTGTTGGCTTAGCTGTGATGATTTCCTGAGGTAGGGCAATGTCAACTGCCACATTTGACTTGGCAGCGGCAACATTGATGTCCAGTACGGGATAACCGCCCTGTGTTCTAACGATGTGAGCTGGAAATTTTATGCCATCAAATTCTTTGTAATCAGAATAGTTAGTTTCAACTAAGGTGTCGCCAAGTACAGGCGTATCTATCCACGTTTGAACTTGCTTGACTTCGTCTTTATCGTTGATGAGACCCACATAACGATATTTACCAACGTTAAATGAAACTTCTATATCACTATTAACCGATTTTGAGCTTGCGTTATTGGCAAGTGCGGCTTTTAAAAAGCCTTGTGGCGTTGACCATATTTCAGCCGTGCGTTCTTCAACAGCCGCAGGCTGTAGAGTTGGAGTCAATGCCGACTCTTTCGCACTAGCTGGCGGTGGATTAAGATTCCAAGCGGTAGAACCACTGATATATTGATCGACTTTTTGTTCAACTGGTGCTGGACGCACGCGACCTGCTTCGACGGTTTGGCTACGCGCAATGCGTACCCGTTCAGATGGATTGACATAATTGATGCTGGCTTTAAAACTGCTGACATCAAACTGTGGCCACGCTGATGTTGGATTTGGAGCTTGACCAAACTGATACCAGCGACCTGAACCCGAATATTCAATACTTTTTATGTTGGCGGCTTTTAGTGCGTCCGCTGACGATTGCACTGTTTGCGCGTGTAAAGAACCACACGCAGCAAATGTTAATGACAGTGTCAGACCAAAAACAGGATATATCGATCTACTCATATAAGCTCCTAGGCAATGATAAGTATCAAAGAAAAATAAAAACTAGCACTTAGCGTTTAGCAATAGTCATACCAGTAGCTTTTTTATTAGATGGATTGCTGTTTAGGGCTTTTGTAGCGCGGTAATCGAAAGGATATAGTTAAAGTAAAACTGTTGAATATTCACCAGTTTTTGCTGTTGTGCTGTACATACAGATACAGTTTTAGGTTCTGTCGCAAATTTTTGTCTGGTTTTTAAACGCACTATAAATTAATTCAAGCATGATGCCTGTCCGAATTCGTTAATGCGCTCCTACACATTATTAACACAGTGCGAATAAATCGCGTACCTACATCATTATTTCTATGAACTGAAAAAGAGACCTCCTTAAGCTTAACATTGGCTATCAGAACCTACATTTTGCTGAGTTGATCTAAAGTTTACAACTGTTGCTTCAATTGCTCGACAACCTGAGCAGAAATTCGATAGCCAACTTGGTTTAATTCGGTGATTAAATCCTCGGCATTGCTAATCAATCCTTTACGTTGTGCCATAAACAATACCGCCGCTGTGCCGATTAATGACAAATTCAAACGTATCGCTTGTTTGCGTGCCAAGGCATCATCCAGAATCAATAGGGTTTTGCTATCCGCTTGTAGGGCATATTCAATACTGCTTTGTTCACCTAAGCCTAAACTTCTCGATAATTGATGTTTGAGTATGGGATTATCAACGCGCTGTAACCAACCTTCTTGTAATGCGTTGGCAATTCGTTCGGCATCGGTTGATTGTCTGCGTAAACACTCATCAGCAACGGCTTTAGTGATCTGTACGGTAGAGAAAAGAGTGGCTAGTAATTCCAGTCGATTAATCTTAGCCAATGCACACACGGGCTGGCATCAGCGATTACGACAGCCATGAATCCAGTGTGTCCAATTCTTGAGCCGTTTGCGAATCTGGAATCACCAAGTCAATATCAAGCTGGCTTAAATGTTCGACAAACTCAGACCACTGATTTGTGCCGCTGCACCTAGTGAGATAACACGATCTTTGAACAAACTGGCAGCAAGCGCGGATTTTAGTTGTTGTTCCGTATAATCGATTGAGCGTTTCAGGTTGAAAAGTAAGGCAGTGGGTTCATTGCCTTTCATAATTAAAACGGGTTCCTGTTCCGCCTGTCTCAATGCTTCTGAGGGATTGCGTTTTAAATTTCTGACATTAGTGGTGTACATGATGAAACACCTACATTTATTTTAAGAGATTCAGAGTGTAGTCCACGCTAAGCATGAACACAATGATGTTAAGCGTTATTATCAGCGATGACACGACTATCTAAAGATAAAATACCGATGGCGCATTTAAACCGCCAATTCTTTAGCCAAATCAGGGTGGTTATCAATAATTTTTAACAGGCATAGCACAGCCCCCGAAGGTGTAAACCGCCCTTGCTCCCAATCGCGTAGGGTAGCAACAGGGGTTTTAATTAACTCCACAAATGCGGGTTGTGACAGTCCTAATTTTTTACGCACTAAAATAATTAATGACTGTTCGGCTGTTGTTGTTCTACCGTTAATACCCGCGTGCATTTCTGCCAAACTGTCCCGTAATTCGGGTAATTCAAACCCTGCATCGGTTTCAATGGCTTTGGCTATTGCTTCAATATTCATACTTACACAGCTCATTAAGCAACTACTAAGTCATCAATTAATATCACTTCAAGATTTCTCGTAGAACGAATGCCTTTGTCATTACTAAGAAAAAATTTGCAACCAGCTTTTAAGGCAGTGGCGTAGTGTAGCGAATCAATCAGCTTCATACCTGTTTCAGCACGCAGTCGGGCTGCCATATCAAATAGGTCTGAGCTATGAGAAAGAACCGTTAAAAAGTTTTCTCGTGCAAAAAAGGCTTTGCCACGCGCAATGTCGATTTCACTTTTGGTTTTGTAGGGATAAACCATTAATTCAGCAACGGCGGCATCACCCGTATAACCGAATACGGTATTTTGATCACAGGCTACGATAATGCCAGAGACCACTGAAAAATACGGCTCTTTTTTATCAAAAAAGTAAATCAGGAAATTAGCATCTAAGTAAATACGGTGTCCCTGTATTTTTGCTAGGCAATCGTCTATCTTTCCCATTCGTTATGTAACTCACGGAGTGTAGTCTCGACTTCATCAGGTGTTTCACCCCATGCCCCTGCAAAGATTCCCGCATACGACAGCACATCATCTTTTTTCATATCTGCGTTAATGGGTTTTAACAAAATAACGCCATTGAGATACTCAACATCAAATTGGGCGTTTTCTGTCAGATGAGCCACTTCAACGATACTGGCAGGAATGGTTATTTGCCCTTTCGGTCGCATTTTTACAACTGGCATACGCATCATCTCCATATAGTAAGAAAGTAAGAAATAGAAATTAATTTCTTACTTAGTATAAAGAGCTATAGCAGGAAGTCAAAATAATCATAAAGTGATAAATAAATGTCCAAGAAGTTATAACTTAATAGACACTCAAAAACGCCCCATTTTTCCTGTCTAATAAATCGGTTTTTGCTATATCATAGACACTATTTTCTATGAAACGATTTAAGAGACGAAAATGCGTTTATTTGGCTATGCCAGAGTATCCACCAGTCAACAATCCCTAGATGTTCAACTGAAAGCCTTAAAGCAACAAGGCGTGATTGACAGTCGTATTTTCACTGATAAACAATCAGGTAAGGATGCTGATCGAGAAGGGCTGAATTTATTACGCTTAAAAGTTGAATCAGGTGATGTTGTTCTCGTTACCAAGCTGGATCGATTAGGACGCGATACCGCTAATATGATTCAACTCATTAAAGAATTTGATGCTATCGGTGTATCTATTCGCTTCCTAGATGATGGGATTAGTACCGAAGGCGCAATGGGTAAAATGGTCGTCACTATTCTGTCCGCCGTTGCTCAAGCTGAACGACAACGGATTTTAGAACGTACCAACGAAGGCAGACTGGAAGCGAAAGCCAAAGGCGTTCAGTTTGGTCGTAAGCCATTTATTGATAGAACGAAATTAAATGCCTTACACAAGAAAGGTATCGGCGCAACTGCGATTGCCAAGCAAATGGGCATTGGACGTTCAACGGTTTATAAGCTTCTGAAAGAACCAGAGGAAACGGTTTGAGTCTGGCAACAGGGAATGGATTAAGCGTAAGCTGTCAAATCCGTAAAACTTTAGAGCCGTTGATTGAATAGCGAAAAAAATCAGTATATTCGTACCTCAAGGCTCTTACCTAAAGAACTGGCGAATTTTTCAAGCGTTGACAGTTTTATATCTTCAGCATGATTTTCTATTCTTGAGATAGCCGATTTTTTAGTGCTTAATCGAGTTGCCAGCTCTTCCTGTGTTATACCTGCGGCTTCCCTTGCTTCTTTTAACATGACTCCAATCTTAAACAGTTGATAGCCTTCATTATAATTCCGAGCAAAATCTTCATCGGTTTCTTTTCTGGTTGCTACATATTTTTTTAAATCACTCATTTGTTCTTTCTCTCCAGATAGTCTTTCTTGCATTGCGCTGAGAGCAAAATTTCAGCTTTAGGATATAGCTAAAAATAACTTCCCGATATTAGTTGTATTGTGGCTTAGCACGATAATTCCAACGCGGGAGGTAGTCATCAAAAATAATACGCCTGTTTTCGATAAAATCCATCGCACACTTTTTTCCTGTGACATAAACG